>JBFHPZ010000006.1:0-21837 GCA_041592495.1 Gammaproteobacteria bacterium
AGCGGCAGATGAAAGGGCCATGGAAAAACGCATTGCGGAAATCTGTGGTCATGGATTTATTGATCAGGCGGTTCACATGGACTATGCCGCGGCGGGGTTAAAGCTTCACGGCTGGATTGCCCAGCCGGCGTTTTCCCGTTCACAGGCCGACATGCAGTACTTTTTCGTCAATGGCCGCATGGTGCGGGACAAGCTGGTATCCCATGCCATTCGTCAGGCCTATCAGGATGTGCTCTACCACGGTCGCCATCCGGCCTTTGTGTTGTATCTGGAACTGGAACCGGAGCTGGTGGATGTAAACGCCCATCCCACCAAGCATGAAGTGCGTTTCCGCGACAGCCGCATGGTGCATGATTTTATATTCCGTGCCATTCACGGCGCGCTGGCGGAAATTCGCCCCGGTGCGGAAGCCGGGATCGAGCAGCCGACACCGTTTGAACGGTCCATGGAACAAGCCTCACGGCAACCCTCGATGCCGTTTTATGGTTCAGCACCTCGCCAGAGCAATATGGCGTTCAAGGTGGAAGAACAGATTCAGGCCTATGCCGCACTGGCTTCTGCGAATGCAGTGCAAGCGCCCGAAGGCCTGGCCGAGATCGACTCGGAAGCCAATGATATTCCGCCTCTGGGTTACGCAATTGCACAACTCCACGGCATTTATATCCTGGCACAGAATGCTCGCGGCATGGTGGTGGTTGATATGCATGCTGCCCATGAGCGCATTACCTATGAGCGATTGAAACAGTCCCTTGAGCAGGGGGCAATTACTTCACAGCCTTTGCTGGTGCCCATGATAATCGCCGTGAGCGACAAGGAAGCGGCGCTGGCGGAAGAGCATGGTGATGTGTTCACCGAGCTTGGATTCGAGATCGATCGCGCCGGCCATGAATCGGTTCGGGTGCGGCAGATTCCGGTGATGCTGGCGCGCAGTGATGCCGAATCGCTGGTGCGGGATGTGTTATCCGATCTCATTACCTATGGCAACAGTCAGCGCATTCGTCAGGCCATCAATGAAGTCTTGTCCACCATGGCCTGTCATGGATCGGTGCGGGCGAATCGTAAACTCAGTATTGAAGAAATGAATGCCCTGTTGCGGGATATGGAACGCACAGAACGTAGTGGTCAGTGCAACCATGGCCGACCTACCTGGATCGAGTTTTCCATGAGCCAGATGGATAAATGGTTCATGCGGGGTCAATAACATTCCATGTCGGATCTAATCATTCAGCCGTCGGGTCTGGAAAATGTCCCCAGGGTGATTTTTATTATGGGGCCGACCGCATCCGGCAAAACCGATTTCGCCGTGGAATGTGTAAAGCAAATTCCCAGCGAAATCATCAGTGTGGATTCCGCGCTGGTTTACAAAGGTATGGATGTGGGCACTGCCAAGCCTGATGCCTCAATACTGGCCGCAGCACCCCACCGGCTAATCAATATTATTGAACCGGATGAAGCCTATTCCGCAGCCCGGTTTTGCCAGGATGCTCTGCGTGAAATTCAGGAGATAGTCGCTGATGGAAAAATCCCATTACTGGTCGGCGGCACCATGCTTTATTACAAGGCATTGCAGGAAGGTCTTTCTGTTTTACCCTCAGCATCGCCAGACATTCGCGAAGCCCTGGAGCAGCAAGCGCGAGTCAAGGGATGGGAATACATGCATGAACGTCTACAGGCGGTTGACCCGGAATCCGCTCAGCGCATTCATCCCAATGATCCGCAACGTATTCAACGGGCGCTGGAAGTGTATGAAGTCACCGGTCAACCCATGAGCGAATTCTGGAAACAACAGCAAAGCCAGTCCTTACCCTACGATATTATTAAAATTGCCTTTTTCCCCGAGCAGCGGGAACAATTACGCCAACGTATTGCCCAACGATTTCATGTGATGCTGGAACAGGGCTTTATTGACGAGGTGAAAGCATTACAGGCGCGGGGTGATCTGAACCTGGATATGCCTTCCATGCGTTGTGTGGGCTATCGTCAGGTATGGGAATACCTTGAGGGAAAAATGGACTATGACACCATGGTGGAAAAAGCCATTACCGCCACCCGGCAACTGGCCAAACGCCAGATGACCTGGTTAAGAAAGGAACAAATGTGCAATTTTTTTGATGTTAACAGTACATTTCATCCAGAAATTCTGAAAAAATTAAAAAATTCACTATGATTATAAGTGTCGGTGCCTTGAATAAGGGTAAACTGGCTATACTTACAAACAAAATGATACAGGGTTTTATGATTCACACTCTATTTGTGTAATCTAAGACAAAAATTACAACAACACGCTTGGGAGAGGAAAATGCCAAAAGGGCAATCTTTACAAGAACCCTTCCTGAATGCTCTACGTAAGGAACGCGTACCGGTTTCAATTTATCTGGTAAATGGTATAAAGCTTCAGGGTCAGGTCGAGTCATTTGACCAGTTTGCTGTATTGCTCAGAAATACAGTAACGCAAATGGTTTATAAACACGCTATTTCGACGATTGTCCCCGCCCGGCCGGTGAAATGGTCATCGGGTCCCGATGACAATGGCGGCCATAACGGGCATGATGATCACTTCTAATTTCCTATAGCTACGCTAAAGAAACGGCTGCCATCAGGTGGCCGTTTTACATGTATAATGTCCCTATTCAACATCTGTCTGATTTCTTGAGGCATATAATCTTTGTTTGAACGCCCCGGTATTGGTGAGCGCGCCATTCTGGTCCATATGGAACTGAATGATGAGTTGCATCGTGAACATCTTGGTGAATTTGAGGAACTGGCCCTGTCTGCCGGTGCCAAGGTTGTCGATATAGTGACAACCCGTCGATCATCACCTGATCCCAAATATTTTATTGGCCATGGCAAGGCAGATGAAATCGTTGAACGTATCAAACTGCACGAAGCCGAGCTGGTGTTGTTTAATCACACCCTGAGTCCGTCCCAGGAACGTAATCTGGAAAAATTGTTTCAATGCCGTGTGCTGGACCGAACAGGCCTGATTCTGGATATTTTTGCCCAGCGTGCCCGCTCTTTCGAAGGCAAGTTGCAGGTGGAACTGGCCCAGCTCAAGCATCTCTCCACCCGCCTGGTTCGAGGCTGGACCCATCTGGAAAGGCAAAAAGGTGGTATAGGTTTACGCGGACCGGGTGAAACCCAGCTGGAAACCGACCGTCGCTTGCTGGCGAACCGCATCAAGCAAATCAACAAACGTCTGGAAAAAGTCCGTCGCCAGCGTGAGCAGGGTCGGCAGGCCCGGCGGAAGGCCGAGGTGCCCACAGTGGCATTAGTGGGATACACCAATGCCGGTAAATCCACCCTGTTTAATGCCCTGACCACCGCCGATGTATATGCCCAGGATCAGTTGTTTGCAACCCTGGATCCGACCTTGCGTAAATTCTATCTGGGGCAGGGGCAGTCGGTGATTCTGGCGGATACCGTAGGTTTCATTCGGCATTTACCCCACGATCTGGTGGAGGCATTCCGATCTACCTTGCAGGAAACGGAAGAAGCGCATTTGCTGTTACATATCATCGATGCCTCTGATGATTTACGCATGGAAAATATCGAAGCGGTGGACTCGGTACTCAGCGAAATCGGCGCCGATGAGGTGCCGCAAATCCAGATTATGAACAAGATTGATCGTCTGGAAACAGCGCCGCGAATTGAACGAGATGATCTGGGTCGGGTCACACGCATATGGGTTTCAGCCAAAACCGGAGCCGGTATGGATATGGTGCGTGAAGTGCTCGCCGACTATTTCAGGGATGATATGGTGAAGGGTGAAATCTGTTTAACACCGGATCAGGCCCGGATTCGTGCCTTGTTGTACGGACTGGGTGCGGTGGTATCGGAAACCGTCGATGAGGCAGGAAATATCTGGCTTGTGATGAGTGTTTCCCGTCGCGATTTGATGCAACTGGTCAGTCGTGAAAATATTCCTGTTGATGTAGTGATTCCGCAAACAAAAGGCAAATCCCTTGCGAGGGCTGTCTAAGCACCCTACAATTCAACTCTTCTTTTAACCAGTCAAAACCAAAAAACTGGAGTCAGCACATGGCCTGGAACGAGCCGGGTGGTAATAAACAAGACCCATGGGGCAACAAAGGCGATCAGGGTCCACCTGATCTGGACGAAGTAATACGCAAATTCCAGCGCAAACTGGGTGGTGTTTTTGGCGGCAAGGGTGGCGGTCAACGTAACACTACATCCGGTGGCGGTGGTTTAAGCATAGGTATTATCCTGGCCATAGTCATAGCCTTATGGATGGCAACCGGTTTTTATAAAATCGAGGAAGCCGAGCGCGGCGTTATTCTGCGTTTTGGCCAGCATGTCGATACCACCCAGCGTGGTTTGCACTGGCATTTGCCCAAGCCCATCGAGCAGGTCATCAAGGTCAACGTTGCCGAGCGCCATCAATTCCCGGTGAAAGCAACCATGCTGACCCAGGATGAAAATATTGTGGATATCGAGGCAACGGTTCAGTACCAGATTATCGATGAAATACATTATTTGTTTAATGTGCGATTTGCGGAAGACACCCTGGTTCAGGCCACAGAGAGTGCACTGCGTCAGGTTGTTGGTCGCAGCAAAATGGATTTCATCATGACCGAAGGTCGTGATGAAGTTGCCACTCGCATTAAGATGAATATCCAGGAAATCATTGATCAATACGGTCTTGGAATCAGTGTGATTGAAGTGAATATGCAAAGCGCCAATCCACCCCAACCGGTGCGTGATGCCTTCCAGGATGTAACCAAGGCACGTGAAGATAATGTGCGCCTGATTAATGAATCGGAAGCCTATCGAAATGAAATTCTGCCAAAAGCCCGAGGCCAGGCAGCACGTCTGCGTGAAGAGGCGGATGGTTACAAACAGGAAGTGGTGGCCAGATCTGAAGGTGAAGCCAAGCGATTTGAACAACTGTTGAAAGAATACAGTAAGGCGCCACAGGTGACTCGTGAACGTATTTACCTGGATACCGTGGAATCGGTATTGTCGAATACATCCAAGGTGATGATTGATGTCCAGGGCGGTAATAGTCTGATGTATCTGCCACTGGATAAAATTATTCGCAATGACTCGGTTTCAGCACAAATACCGGATCAACTGCAAGGCCCACTCACTACTGATCGTTTACGTAGCATCCGAACCGATGATGAGCGTAACCGTAGTAACCTGAGATCAAGGGAGTCGCGCTAATGTTACGTCCTGCAACCTTAATTTTAATTTTACTGGCGCTGATTGTTGTCTGGTCATCGATTTTCTATGTTGATGAACGTGAACTCGCCATCAAGTTCAAGTTTGGTGAAATAGTCGAATCCGATTACACACCGGGTCTGCACTGGAAAATTCCGATCATTCATAACGTCAGAAAGTTTGATAAACGTATCCTGACTATTGATGCTAATCCGGAAAGTTTTTTCACCGGTGAAAAGAAAGACCTTATTGTGGATGCCTATGTAAAATGGCGCATCAAGGATGTGGTTGAGTATTACAAAAAAACCAGTGGTGATGAATTGCGCGCCGGAAGTTTGATTTATCAAACCATTAAAACCGGTTTACGTGATGAATTCGGTAAACGCACTATCCAGGAAGTGGTGGCTGGTGATCGTACTGAAATCATGGGCATCATGACCGAACAGGCGAAGGAAAAGGCCAAGACTCTGGGTGTGGAAATTGTGGATGTACGAATCAAGCGTATGGATTTGCCACCGGATGTCAGTGAATCGGTTTATCGCCGTATGCGTGCAGAACGTGAACGTGTAGCCCGTGATTTCCGCTCCAAGGGTGCTGAATCAGCTGACCGTATCCGTGCCGACGCTGATCGTCAAAGCAAGGTTATCCTGGCAGAAGCCTATCGTGATTCTGAAGTGGTACGAGGTGAAGGTGATGCCCTGGCTGCTGATATCTACGCCAAGGCTTATGGCAAGAATTCAGAGTTCTATCGTTTCTACCGCAGTATGGATGCCTACCGCAGAACCTTTGCCGGCAAGGATGATGTCCTGTTGCTGGAACCTGATTCTGAATTTTTCCGCTACTTCAAGAATTCATCTGGTAGCAAGAGCAAATAAACACTGCTGAAAAAACGCGATACAATACCGGGCGAATAACGCCCGGTTTTTTTGTGAGAGTTCTGGAATAATTATGTGGGATGAATTATTCAGGGCAGTAGCCCTGGTATTGGTGATTGAAGGAATCATGCCCTTCATCAGTCCACAGAAATGGCGCCAAACCATGTTACAGGCCAGCCAGATTCCAGACAGAATAATGCGAGGCATTGGTCTCGCCAGCATGCTGGCTGGTGTGATCCTGCTTTATTTAATGAGCTGATTTGAGTGAATTATGGCCGTTAACGATCGCTGGTTATTACCGCAGGGCATAGAAGAAGCCTTACCAGAAGAAGCCGCACGACTGGAGTCGATGCGACGCAAGTTACTGGATATGTACGCTAGCTGGGGTTACCAGCTGGTGATGCCACCCTTTATTGAATATCTGGAATCCCTTTTGACCGGTACAGGTCATGAACTCAGCTTGCAAACCTTCCAGATAATTGACCAGCTTACCGGTCGATCCATGGGCGTACGGGCTGACATGACACCCCAGGTGGCGCGCATCGATGCCCACCAGTTGAAGAAAAGTGAACCGACCCGCCTGTGTTACATGGGTACGGTTCTGCAAACCCGTCCCGATGGTTTTGGCGGAAGTCGCAGTCCATTACAGGTAGGGGCCGAACTCTATGGCCATGCCGGTATTGAAAGCGACGTTGAAATTATTTGTTTAATGCTGGAAACCTTCCGCCAGTCCGGTCTCAAGGATATTTTCCTCGACCTGGGGCATGTGGGTATTTATGGTGGCCTGGCGCAACAGGCCGGACTGGATGCTGATCAGGAAGCGGTTTTATTTGAAATGCTACAGCGCAAAGCCATACCAGAAATTCAGGTATTTATCAGTGCGCTGGAAGCATCCGATGACATCAAAATCATGCTGTCCAGTCTTGCGGAATTGCATGGAGGGGATGAGTGTCTGGATAAAGCAGATTACATACTGGCCAATGCCCCGGATTCCGTTAAACAGTCATTACACTACCTCAGGCAGACCGTCGCCCGACTCAGGCAACGTGTCGCTGATATTAATATTCATTTCGACCTGGCCGAGCTTCGCGGCTATCACACCGGTATTGTGTTTGCCGCTTATGTGCCCGGACAGGGCCAGGCCATAGCCCGGGGTGGCCGTTATGACGATATCGGTAAAGTATTTGGCCGCGCACGTCCTGCGACCGGCTTCAGCACAGATTTGAAAACATTGGTCGATTTGTCTGCACAATCGTTTTCAAAGACAGTATCATCGGCAATCTTTGCGCCGTATAACAACGATGCATTGTTGGCACAGAAAATAGCCGAGTTACGATCAAAGGGTGAAACAGTCATTGAGGAACTACCCGGGCAACAAGGGGATGCCAGGGCAATGGGCTGTGACAGAATATTTGTAAACCATAATGGGCAATGGTCACTAGAGAGCATATCTAATGGGTAAGAATGTAGTAGTACTGGGTAGCCAGTGGGGTGATGAAGGTAAAGGCAAAATCGTTGATTTGCTGACGGATCGTGCTGCAGCTGTAGTGCGTTTTCAGGGTGGTCATAATGCAGGCCATACCCTGGTGATAGGCACTAAGAAAACCGTGCTTCACCTGATTCCATCAGGAATTTTGCGCGATAACGTGCAATGCCTCATCGGTAATGGCGTGGTGTTATCGCCCAGCGCCCTGTTTGACGAAATCAAAATGCTGGAAGAGAGCGCTGTACCGGCACGTAATCGCCTGAAGATCTCCGAAGCCTGCCCCATGATCATGCCCTACCACGTCGCACTGGATCATGCCCGTGAAGCCGCCCGTGGCAAGAAAGCCATCGGCACCACCGGTCGCGGTATCGGTCCGGCTTACGAAGACAAGGTCTCCCGTCGTGGCATTCGTGTGGGCGATCTCGTCGATGAAAAAGCCTTTACCGAAAAACTCATGAGCGTGATGGAATACCACAACTACTGTCTGGTGCATTACTTCAATGCCCAGGCAGTGGATTTCAAAAAAGTACTGGAAGAAACCCTGGCTTACGGCGAACAAATGAAACCCATGATTGCCGACATCCCGGCCTTGTTGTATCAATTGCGCCAGCAGGGCCAGAACATCATGTTCGAAGGGGCCCAGGGCACATTGCTGGATATAGACCAGGGTACCTATCCCTATGTGACTTCATCCAATACTACAGCCGGCGGTGCCTGTACCGGTTCCGGTGTAGGTCCAAAAGATCTGGATTACATTCTCGGTATTACCAAGGCCTACACAACGCGTGTCGGTGCTGGCCCATTCCCTACAGAACTGTTTGATGATGTTGGTAAATATCTGGGTGAAAAGGGTAATGAATTCGGTGCCACCACCGGTCGCAGCCGGCGTTGTGGCTGGTTCGATGGTGTAGCCATGCGTCGTGCAGCCCAGGTTAACAGTATTTCCGGTTTGTGTATTACCAAGCTCGACGTGCTGGATGGACTGGATACACTGAAAATCTGTACCGGCTATAACTACAACGGAAACACGATTAATTTGCCACCGATTGGCGCTGACGCATTCGAAAAATGCGAAGCCATTTATGAAGAAATACCCGGCTGGAAAGAATCCACTGTTGGTGTTCGCAAGCTCGAAGAACTGCCGCAGAATGCACGCAATTACCTGGATCGCCTGGCCGAGGTCGTGGGCGTTCCGGTGGATATTATTTCAACCGGTCCCGAGCGTGATGAAACCATTGTGCTGCGCAATCCCTATGCATAAGTAAATTCTCAAACCTGAAAAAAGCCCCGATAACCGGGGCTTTTTTGTTGGTGGATAGATTAAATTCGTGATTTGCTCTGATCGGGTGATGTTGAAAAATAAAAATGATGGAATAATTCACGTCCATCAAAAATGTTAAAAGCTGTAAAGGTAGTAAATGTTAAACCGTTATACATACGTGCTTGCCGCGGTATTAAGCTTATTTATATCGAGTACTTCATATGCTTCCATGATCGACATTACTTCGTATCATCAACCGGCGCATATCGAATTGCATCAACCACAGGATGCTATGGGATTTACAAGATCACGAATGAATCATGAACTACCCAGGCATCACAGGCAGAATTTCAATCAAGTGGTCATTGAGTCTGAAATAACTACTGTGCCTGTGCCCGCTGCTGCATGGTTATTCATCTCCGGTGTAATGGGACTGATAACCATAGCAAGACGTAAAAAAGAACACGCCAAAGCCTAAGTTGTTTGCACCGATTCTATCGGTGGCAGACACTTCCATTAAGTCATAGTGTTTGACCCTGGGCTGTTTAGCTCTCCCGTTTGTTGTATTTGGTGGCGTTGCCCCTGGCCAGCTCAACCGGATATTTTTCTGCATTCTTTTTCATTTTTATTTCAATTGCCGATTCAATATCAATTTCAAGTTTATCCGCCAGTCGCAGCAGATAAATAAAAGTATCTGCAATTTCATCCGCAGCATGTTGTTTATCTTTCGGCTTGTCTTTCACCGCCAATGATTGCTCCGGCGTGAGCCACTGAAACAGTTCCAGTATTTCCGATGCTTCCACCGAAAGGGCCGCAGCCAGATTCTTGGGGGTATGAAACTGGTCCCAGTCACGTTCCTGGGCAAAATGTTGTAGTTGCTGCTGAATACTTTTAATGTCCATGATGATCCGTTATGAATGGTCTGGTAAGGCGGGTGTTAATGGGTGCTGATCATAACAAATTATAGGGTGTGCCAAGTGCAATTGGTCGAGATACAGGAGTTAAAGATGAAAGTGATCATTCTGATCGTTTTTATCATGCTTCAGATGATGCTCTAGATGACTGTGTTCCTTATCCCAGCGGTAGAGTAAATAGACCCCCAGCATGGTCGGAAAGAAACCCGAAAATGGACCCAGAACCGGAATAGATTCGCCGGTAACGACAAAGTAATAACCCGCGCAGAAAGATACCAGGCCAGATGTTAAATACACAAAAGCTTTCATATCAGTCTGCACTAATAAAAATTAATAACGTATTATTTTTATAGCTGTTTTTCAGGAAATATTATCTATGGCCTCCAGGTCTGTAAAAAATACTTCCCGGTATGAAGTACTCTTCGTTATCCGCAACTAGCAACTAGGGCTGAACATTGCAAAATTCCATTAAGGCGGATTGTACGCCTTATGGATTGCATTTTGTTTTCTGATGTGAAATGCAATTAAAGTGTAACTAACTGTTTTATAAGGGTAAATTATTGTGGCACAGATCCTGCTTTTGGATTATTCAAGAGCCTGTTGGCTTCTGGTTAAAAAGACTGGGGCAAGGCAATGAAACAACTGGCGACACTATGGCGAAAATGGCGTCAGCGCAAGCATGCAGATGTTGTTAATCATAAGCCGCATATGGTGAAACTACCTGGCGGCGAAGTGGTGCAGGTATCCCATGTTGCGGATTGCATGGGCGCAACTTGTCCACGGCCGCAACTGATGACGATGCGTATTCTGGATGCCATGAAAAAGGGGGATGTGCTGGAGATAATATCCGACAATCCGACCACGGTTGAGACCATACCGGCACTGGCTATGGTGCTATATAGCCAGCATCTGGCAACCCTGCATACGGACAATGGATGGTGCATTTACATTCGTAAGGATGACTGAGATACAACTGATGGCTGAAATTTTACTGATTTTAAATGGTGAGGTGATATGAACAAAGAATCCGGCATGTATGTCGATTTGACCACTGATGACAAGTCTAAAGGTTGGTTTGCACAAAGCGAAAATCGCTATGCAGCAGCCATTATCGCGCTTGTATCCATCGGTTCAATCTGGGCGCTGTCCCAGGATATGCGTTGGTTGTACCTGCTGGTTTATGTCTGGTTTGGAGTGGCCTATGGCATGTTTTTGCAATATGGCCGTTTTTGCATGGCTTCCGCCGTGCGTGATTTGTTTGCCGTTGGTGTGCCAAGGATGGCAGTGGGTATCATGATAGCGGTATGCCTGTATTCGCTGGTGGCCGCTTTTGTCAAAGTCAGTGGTTTTAATGCCTTCCATCCCCATCCATTGGGTTGGCATATCATCATTGGTGGTCTGATTTTTGGCTTTGGCATCGTCTTCACCGGTGGTTGCGCCACCGGTTCCCTGTATAAGGCCGGGGAAGGCAATATGGGATCGGTTGTGGTGATCTTTGCCATTTCATTTTCCCAGGCCATATTCGTGGTCCTGGGTGGTTGGTTTGACAAACTGGCCCCGGCTTCCTGGACTGAATCTGCATTGAACAAGGGTATGCCGGCAGAATTATCTGTGGATCAGGGCTGGTTCGATTTGTTTACCGCCGGTTATATCTGGGATCTTAAAGGCGCTACCCTGGCGGATATGCTGCAAGTCACTAATCCGTTTGTGGCTAGCTTCCTGACGAATTCACTGTTGGTCACCATCTTGCCCGCTGCTGTCATCCTGGTGTTGCTCTATACCTTCTATTTCCGTAAAGGCCATATGCGCCGACAGAAGCTTGAGCAACCCGTCATGAAGGATCACCTGCGTGGTATCTGGGCCATGATCACTTCATCCAAAAATACCGCCATTGCCGGTATTGGTCTGGGTGCATTTGCCGGTTTGCATGTGTGGGTTACCGGCCTGCTGCGTGATCACTACGGTATTTTCAATTTTGGCGAAATGCTGGCCAACATGGGGCATACCGCCGGTTTATCCATTCAGGATACCGTATTCGACCCCGGCTACTGGTATATCACAACCCAGGAAGCGCAATGGGGTGCATGGGTCATGGAAACCATGGGCATGAACATGCGTGACAATATCTTTTTTGGCCTGGATAACGGTGTCCCCAATCCCCTGATCAACGCGCCTGGCTTCATGTCTATCGGCATTATTCTGGGTGCGGCTGTATTGGCGCTGTTGCGTCGTGAATTCAAATTCAAAATACCAAGCCTTGAAACCGCTGTGTTCGCCCTGATTGGCGGCATTCTCATGGGTATAGGTGCCCGCATCGCCATGGGCTGCAACATAGGCGCCTATTTCGCAACTGTATCCAATGGTGATCCCAGTGGCTGGTTGTTCCTGCTGGGTATGGTAGGCGGCGGTTATGTCGGCGTTAAATTATTCAACTGGTGGATACACTGGCAAGCATCGCGTTCCGATGACTTTGCACTGTGATTTCCATTTACGACTTCTCATAAACACGGGAGAAAAAAACGATGGCCGTAAAATTTGATGACCTGGGCAATGGTCAATTTCAACTTGATGTGCGTGGTTACAGCTGCCCGCATCCCCAGATGTACACCAAGAAGGCACTGCAAAAAATGGCCAATGGTGATGTGCTGACCCTGATATTCGATAACCCTTCATCCGGTGAATCCATCATGGCGATGTGCGAAAACGAGCACAATGATCTGTTTGAGCGTGAAGACAAAAGTGGCTCTTTCATCTGGAAAATACGTAAGGGCTAAACATGAATTTAGGCATTGTAGTTACTAACGAAAACCATGGTGAGCTGGCGCTGGGTTTGCTGAAAACAGCGGAATCCCGGGGTTGGCAACTGCGGTGTTTCCTCACGGATACCGGCGTCAAGTTACTTAACGATCCTCTGTTTGCCGGCTTCTGTCAGGGTGAACACTGGGTTGCGTTATGCGAATTGAGTCTGGAGCGATACCACATTAATCCCGCCACTGTGCAGGAAACGGCTCCGAACATCATCATCGGTGGTCAGTATCAGGATGCGGAGTTAGTTAAAAACTCCGATCGCGTACTGGTGCTCTAGGGGGACAAATGAACACTAAAAATATTCTCATGGTCGCCCGCGACAGAAAAATCGAAGCCTTGCGTATGGCGGCTGGCCTAACCCTGCTGGACGATAAGGTCACCGTACTCGTATGCGGCACCCTGGACGATTCAGCAGAAGCCAGTGAGCAACTGGAAGCGCTGGAATTTTCCGATGTGCCAGTCACGCAACTGGATAACCCGGATGACGTGCCTCTGGCCATGGCCCAGGCGATTTCTCAGGCTGATGTGGTGTACATGCTATGACGACAAATAACACGATTTTATTACTCTATCCCGCAGCGGCCGACAAGTCAGCCGGTCAATCCTTGAAAGATGCCCTCTCTACACTGGACATTCCGGTGCAAGAGCTGGTCATGGAAAACAATTACTCACTGGTGCTGGATCATCTTGAAAAGGCAGTCACACCCCTGGTGGTGAGTTGATTAAACACCCCGTTGCAAAATGACACAGCAGCGGGTCGCCAAGGAGTTATGCAACCGGCGAAAACTGGCAAGGATTAAATAAAAACTTATAACTTGTTGATAATAAAGGCAATAAAGGCTGAGGCTCGATATGGCATACAAGTTGCAAAATCCAATACCGTTCACTGATATCCGACTACCTGAACCCGCACTTTCGCGGGATACCGGTAAAACACTAGGCATTGTGGAGGAAGGCTAAATGTTAAAACCAAATCAAACGTTGTTACACAAGGGGCGGGGCAGCATGCTGTTGCTACTGGCCGGTCTCTCACTGGCGATCACCGGTTGCGGTACTGAAAATGATCTGGGCTCGTCAAGCACCCTGGCCAAGGTTACCGATATTCCGCAGGAGTCGGCCGATAATTATGACGATAACGTCAATGGCTTAATCACCGGCAATACCCTGAAAAGCTGGATCACTAACTGGACAACCAATCGCCCGGCCGGCGTTACCGGTAAGCTGGTGATATTACAGACTTCCGCTGGTGGAGCCGGTTTCGAGTATATCAAGCCCGACGGTACCAACGTCTTCACTTATGAGGTCGGTAGTAGTGAATGGGTTGAAACTCGTTCTAACGGTGTAGTTGAAACCGTTAGCATGGTGCCCAGTGGCCGTACCATGGATACTTTTCTTGCCAAATACGGCATTGATCCCGCCAAAGATATGATTGTCTGCGCTCAGGGTACAGGTAGTACTAGCAATGCTATGCGAGCTGGCCGTTGCTGGTACATGTTCCGTTACTGGGGCACGCCAAGTAAAAATTTGGCACAGCTCAATGGTGCTAACGACTGGTTAGGCACCGGCACCAATACCAATCTGGAAGCAACCGATTTTGCCGCTGCCGCCAGTACACCACCCTTGAACGGTACCGCCAGTGTTAAGGATTTGCCCGAAATTAACGTGGCCCTGCAGGCAACACTGGAAGACATGCTGGCTATAGTTCCTTCCCAGGACGTGAACCTGCTGAAAGACGGTGTGTTCATCTGGGATGCCCGAGGTAACGGCACACCTGGCACTAGTGGAAACGAATACAGCCCGGATGATGATACCGACCACCGTAATGGCGGGGCTACCCAGGGTCATCCCAATGGTGCGTTAATGCTGACTTATACCGAGCTGCTGAATACCGGAGCTGGTTACACCTTTAAAACCAAGGCCGAAATCCAGGACTATATGGATGGCACCACCAATGGCTTTGCCGGTGCTGACCTGAACTATGTGGGTGCGGGCTATGCTTATCAGACCGGTGATGTGGTTTACACCTATTGCGAAACCACTTTCCGCGCCATGATTACCGGTTTTGCCACCAGTGCTATTCTGGGTCTACCAACACGCTTCTACGATGGCGCCATGACCGAATGGCATTCCATGGCCAATGTGGTCGCCAGCGATGGTAATGCCATCCTGCCCTGGGATTCCCCATGGCGTACTGATAAAACCAGTATCAGCATGTTCCGTGCCCACAGCACTGCTGCCAGCATATCGCCACGCAATATTACAGATGCCTATGCCAGCAGCGCCAATGCCATCATCAATGAAGATCTGGCCTATAAAGGCTACACTGTGAACACTGGTACTACGAGCAGCAGTTCAAGTAGTGGCAGTAGCAGCAGTGGTGGTGGTGTTATTCCTGTTAATCCCTGCGGCGGTTGATAAGCCCAACTATATACATTATGCGAGACTTGGGCCCATGGGAAACCATGGGCCCCTTCTTTTATGTGGAAGTAAATGAGGCCATTGAAATATTTAATACTATGTCTTTTGGCTGGCGTGTCTGCTCTGGCTGTAATGGCCTGTGATCGCGATACCGGGCGAAATAAAGAACAAGCTGCCATTAATCAATTCGTAACTGAACACTGGCCGGCCGCGCTGCCGCCCCAGGGCAATCCGCCCGCTGCTTATACGCCACAGGAAGCTTCACTAGAGCCCAAGGCTTGTGGTGAGTGCCATGCTGCCCAGTTCGAGCAGTGGCAAACCAGTTTACACAGCCATACCATGGGCGCCGGTATCCAGTGGCAATTGCAGCTCATGTCCCAGGAACAGGGCAATAAATGCCTGCGTTGTCATGCGCCGCTGGCGGAGCAGAAGGCCCTGGTGGCCATGCAACACCACTGGCCCAATGCACCCGCCAAAGCGCCGCCTGACTGGGTGCCGCCGAATCTGGCGGATGCCGGACTGGTGTGTGCCAGTTGTCATGTGCGTCGCCATCAGCGATTTGGTCCGCCACCGCGTCAGGCGATTCCCGGCGAGCTTCCCCATAATGGTTTTACCGTGAGCAAGGCGTTCCAGGATAGCCGTTTCTGCGCCGCCTGCCATCAACATCACGAACAGGACAAGCCACCCAGAATCAACGGGAAATTGCAGGTGGACACCTGGGCCCAGTGGCAGCAATCGCCACAAGCTGAGAAGGGAGAGCATTGTCAGAGCTGTCATATGCCGGACCGGCAACATCTCTGGCGAGGGATACATGATCCCGATATGACACGGCAGGCACTGGATGTTCAGCTACTGGTGAATCGTACAGATGCAAATACCGTTAATGTCGAGGCGATATTGCATAATCGAGGTGCTGGCCATCATTTCCCGACCTACATGGTGCCTAAGGTGGAGCTGGTGTTCAGCTTGCGACATCGCACATCCGGTGTGGAGCGTGTAGTCCATCGGTATATCATCGGCTGGCAAGTGAATGTGGAGCTAACCCGGGAAGAATTTGATACTCGAATTCCGGCTGGTGAAACCCGGCAAATAGAGTTGCCGCTGACTTTGCCTGATGCTGAAGCTGAGTGGGATATACAGCTGACGATGGAGGTAACGCCCCGTGAACATTACGAACGTACCTTCCGCCAAAGCCTGAAAAATGCCAATAAAATACCTGCCCAGACCCTGGCCACATTGCGTCAGGCATTGCGGGAAGCCGAAGCCACTCATTATCGATTGTTACAACTTCAACAGGCGGTTCCACCATGGGTCATTGCAAATTAACACCACTATCTTGTCCAGCAACAGTATGCAATCAATCAAAATCATTGAAAAATATGCAAGTCATTGTTTTATATAGAATATGTGACATGGCACGCATCCTGCTTTAGTTGTTCGTAATTGATTATCGTGGATATCGGAATGAATCTGGCAAATAGCGTAAAGCGTGTGACGCACTTGATACTGCTGCTGATGTTGCCCTGCATGTCCTGCCTGGCGGATCAAACCGCTAAGGCCGATGGGGTGTCGTCGTCTGCCACGGTAAAACTGGAAAACGAACAGAAACGACCCCGGCTTAAATATCGTAGTGGCCCGGTCTGCATGTGTAGCCAGGGCATGAGTGAAGCCGATATTCAGGCGGCGAAGAAAAAACAAGATACGCAATAAAACTGGCCGGCTGATGAAACCTTATCAGACCGGTATGAGTGCAACCAATAGTTATGATTAAAACAACCAATAGTAAGTGGCGGCAGATCCGGACTCGCTATTGAACTTATATGAAACGGGAGGAAAAGTGATTAAATCCATTAAATTGTTGCAACGTCTGATACGGGAATTTGCCCGTGCTTTACTGGCTATTACCCTGCTGGTTTCGGGAACGACACTGTTGGTCATTAGCCATGACAACACTGATGACATGTCATCTGCACAGACCACTGTTGAGGAAGGTTGGGGCAGTGAAGCCTTGTCGCAGGTGTATGACGGCTTTTCCAATATGTCACCCATTCCTCTGGCCAATGCCTGCGGTCTTGGTGCCTCCAGCTGTTTCAAATGTCACAACGGTCAGCGCGCCAGTGCCGCCAATATGGACAGTGAAAAAGCACCCTGGCATAGCCAGCACGCCAAGGTCAACAACTCCTGCGTGGGCTGCCATCAGGGGAATCCACGTTTAATGAAAGAAAAAATGGCGCATACCGGTATGATCGGTGATCCGCGTAGCAATCTTCAACAAGCCTGTTCAACCTGTCATTCAGGCGACGACCTTGATGCGTTGAGCAAGTCCTACACGTCTCTGCGGGGGGAATAATAAATGATAAGCACACGTCCAGCTAACATGAAGGTACAGCGGCCAAACCGGCTGCTCACCGGTATCCTGGTGGCTCTGATGCCAGGTTTCGCATCTGCCGGCGCCACACTGCAAGTGGGTGACGAAGGTTCTCTGAATATTAATTATGCCTTACAGGTGTGGTCACAGTTTCGTGATTACCGCTCGGCTACAGATTCAGGCAGTTCCTTCGATACCTTTCTGCGTCGTAACCGTCTGACATTTTCCGGACAATATAATGATTCGGTCGGCTATTATGCCCAGATCGAAGCCGGTAGTGACAGTCGTGACGGCAATGATAACCGCAGTGTTTATTACCGTGATGCTTATGTCACGCTGGATTATAGTGATGCAGCAAGATTCATCGTTGGCCGATTCAAGAACACATTCTCCCGTGAAAACCTTGAAGCCTGCCTTGAACCTCTGACTCTTGATCGTGCAGAAGTGATTTCCTATACGCCATTCGGCGGTACCCGTGATACCGGCTTCGCCATGTGGGGAAATCTGGCGGATGCGGCGTTTCAGTATCGTTTCATGATTGCCGATGGCCGTGAAGGCGATGAAGTGGCCAAAGATTCACCACGCTTTACCGCCCGAGTCCACTGGAGTCCGCTGGACCCGGAATATGATTATGGTTATCGCGGCACCTACCTGGGCACCAGCAAGGTGTTCACAATAGGCGTAGGTTATGATTATCAGCCCAATGTCGCCTATGCCAACTATACCGCCAAAACCGATATGGTTGATTACACCGGCATGACCGCCGATATTTTCTGGGAGCAACCCTTCGAAAGCGGTACTTATACCCTGTCGGCAGCCTATTTCGATTATGATGCGGACGATGCCATCAACAATGTAAATCATGATGCTGCATTACCTGCAACAACCCAGCTCGAAGCCAGTTATTTCAAAGCAGGTTATTTATTTCCGGACAAGATCGGTATTGGCCGCTTGCAATTATTTACCCGCTACGAAACATCGGATTACAAATTAACCACAACGAATCTGGATCAAACCTGGACCAGTGTTGGCGCCAATTATTATATTGACGGACAACGACTGAAAATCACCGCAGAATTTGCTCAAGTAGCGTTTGATGAAGAAGATCCAGCCGATGCCAGTCGCCAGGATTACGGACAGGCCACCATTGGTTTGCAGTTGATTTTTTAACAGCGAGCTTTAACTCCTCTGACGGACCATCCGTCATTACGGGGCCTATTTAACCCCTACGGTACCGCCCCAGGCGGTACCGTTTTTTTGGTTTATGCATGTTATACTTCTGCAGCATCTGAATGCATGGAAACATTTGCAGCAGTCAGAGCAGCATACTCATTGATGATTAAAGCACGCCTTGCCAGGAGCAATCGCGTAGTTGTAATGACACTTTGTTAGCAAAGCGTTGAGCCGATTGTTGCAACACAATGAAAAACTTTTCGAGGCGTTACGACGAATATGTTTACAGCCCTGCAATTGTCTTATTTTATTTTTGCACTGCTCGGTTTGCTGGTTGTAGTTTGTGTCATCTACCGTTGGACACTGGCAGGATTACGCAAACGTATTCTTGATGCGCGTGAAGGCCTGTTGTTGCCAGTGAAGGTGCCGGCAATTTCACCGCCATATGTTCACGGTTTACTGAAGGAATACAACACCACAATCACAGCCCTGGGCTCCATATTTAAAACCGTGGAAGAATGCCAGAGCAGGGTGCTCAACGAGCGCAATAAAATCGATGCCATATTGAAAAGCCTGCCCGGCGTTTTACTGACGGTATCGAATGAATTAACCATCAACATGGCTAACCGCCTTGCAGAAGAAACATTTTCCACAACAGGTGAATCTCTCATCGGTACTAACCTGTTTGACCTGATCCAGTTTAAAGAAGCCGATCGTGATATTTTGCGCGACAGTTTTTTATACAAGAGACCCATTCGTAATCTGGAAATATCACTGGATATCAATTCAAGTACGCGCTGGTTTTCACTGAATGTTGCATTTTTTAGTGAGAAAGAAGCGGAAATGGAAGCCATTATTACCTTGCTTGATATCAGTGAAAATCGTGATTTGCAGGAAACGCTCACCAGTCGTGAGAAACTTGTCGCCATGGGGCAACTGGCCGCCGGTGTTGCCCATGAACTGAATACACCCCTGGGAAATATACTGGGCTATGTTCAGCTAATTAAAAATGATTTGCCGCAACAGGGTAAACCCCATGAATTTGCCACCATCGTTGAAAATGAAACCCGACGCTGTTCAAAAATCATTCATGACCTGTTGAATTTTGCCAACCGGGAAAAGTGCAGTGGTGAAACCTGTGACATCAATCAATTACTGGCAAATATCACCGACACATTTATCAGCTGTCGCACCCGACGTTACGGCATCGATATCAAAATGGAATTACAAGCGGAGTTGCCGCCGGTGGAAGGTGATTGTGGCCAGCTCGAAATTGTTTTTACCAATCTGATTATCAATGCAATCCAGGCACTGGATGGTGTGGCTTCGCCATTTATTACCCTGCGCAGCTGGCAGGAAGGTAACAGTTATGTTTATGTTTGCGTCGAAGATAACGGTCCTGGTATTCCCGTGGAAATAAGACGTAATATTTTCAATCCGTTTTTTACTACCAAGGATGTGGGGGTAGGCAGTGGGCTTGGTCTGCCAATTTCTCAGGCCTTACTGGCAAAACGCGGTGCCTTTATTAAATATGATGCGGAATATGTCCATGGTGCACGTTTTATCATTGGTCTTCCGGTTGTTGATATGCGGAGAAACGTTGCATGAACCAAGTCAATCCTGAAAAGTCCTGGCAAACTCGATCTGATCATGACAAACCTGTTGTGCTGGTGGTTGAAGATGATCGTAATATGCGCGACCTGATTGCCAATATATTGTCGGGATCATCCATGGAGTTCGATACAGTGTGTGTGGAGAATGCACATCTTGCCATGGACTACATGGAGAGCACACCAGTAGCGGTAGTTGTTACCGATCTCAAAATGCCGGGGGCCAGTGGACTGGATTTGTTAAGCTTTACAACGGCGCTTGATCCTACCATACAGGTAGTAATGGTAACCGGGCACGCCACAGTGGAATCAGCGGTGGCGGCACTAAAGCAAGGTTCGTTCGATTATCTGCGCAAACCTTTCGATACCGTTGAGTTGTTATGCACCATTGAGCGCGCCTTGCAACATCATCATCTTAGCAATGAAAATCAGCGACTCCGGGAGCAACAACGCATGCTGTCGGAAACCGGCAGCCTCATTGGCGTATCACAGGCCATGGAAAAAATACGCAGGTTGATCGATGCAGCAGCGGCCCATGATTGCAGTGTATTAATCACCGGTGAGAGTGGTTGCGGCAAGGAACTGGTCGCTCGTCAAATTCAATTGCAAAGTGCCAGAAAGGACAAACCTTTTGTCGCCATTAATTGCGCGGCTATTCCCGAGAATCTTATAGAAAGCGAATTGTTCGGTTATCGCAAGGGCGCGTTCACCGGTGCGGATCGAAACAAGACAGGCCTGTTCGAAGAAGCGAATCATGGCACGCTGTTTCTTGATGAAATCAACAATGCACCCTTAACGCTGCAGGCAAAACTATTACGCGTGCTGCAGGATGGAACCTTTTATCCCATGGGTGAAACAACACCGGTTGCGGTGGATGTTCGTGTGCTGGCAGCCAGTAACCGCAACATCAGTGAGCTTATTCAGAAAGGTGAATTCCGCGAAGATTTGTATTATCGCTTAATGGTCATGGAAATTGGTGTTCCATCCTTACGCGAACGTCGTGATGATATTCCATTGCTGACTTATTATTTTCTAAATAAACATTGCTCTCGTCTTGGTAAGCCTATTAATGGCATTACAACCGAAGTGCTGGGTGCACTTTTGCGCCATGACTGGCCAGGTAATGTACGTGAACTCGAAAATCTGGTGCAGCGCATGATAATCCTGACCGAGGGCGATAAAATCACCATGGATGTTTTGCCCCAGAACCTGATGGGCGAGAAGGCGACACCCATGAAGTCGCTGGACTATATTTCACCGCAAAGCCTGGATGAAATTGAGGCCTACTTTATTCGGAAAACCCTGCGTGAATGCCATGGTGATCGTGCACTTGCTTCGAGCATACTCGGTATCGATAAATCTACACTCTGGCGCAAGATCAAACGTTATGGACTGGAAGATTTGGAGAATATTTAAGGAAACACTGCACTAATCAGTGCTCCCTTAAAACTCTGTTCTTAGAGGGATCCTGTATCTTTTGGTAAATGCCAGGAAACCAGTATAGTTGCAATGATAACAAGCACACCTAACCAAACCATGGTGAGCACCGGGTCAACACCTGCGCCGGCAATCAGGGCATAGGCGCCTGATGCCAGAAGCATGGTCAGGTTTTCAAAAAAGTTTTGAATCGCCACGGCGCCGCCACTGCCAATGGTTTTATGACCGATCTCCTGCAAGGCAGCATTGATAGGCACTACAAACAAACCACCGCACATGCCGGCAAGGAATAATGCCATACGTGCA
>JBFHPZ010000007.1:0-21056 GCA_041592495.1 Gammaproteobacteria bacterium
ATGCTCATGGCTGGGCGCATGCCAGAAATGATTAAAGCCCACATCGTATAAGGTTGCGGCAGACGCAAAACTGGCAATATGACCGCCCAGTTCTGACGCCTTACGGTTAGCGCGTACCACCATGGCGGCCGCATTCCAGCGAATAATGGAACGAATACGGTTTTCGATGGCGGCATCGCCGGGGCTGGGTTTTTCCAGATGGGTGGGAATGGTGTTTACATAGGCGGTATTGGCGGAGTGCGGCAGGTTAGCACCGGATCGGCGAACCTTGTCGATCAGCTGCTCCAGAATAAAATGCGCACGTTCAACGCCTTCTGCTTCCACAATACCTTCGAGGGCATCGAGCCATTCCTGGGTTTCTTGTGGATCTAAATCCTGATCGAGAATCGGATCAGCCATTATTCACTCCTCCGGGTAAAACCCTACAGGTAACTCTAATATATTGGCCGAATAGTCTAGGCTGATTTTGTGAAATTACAAGTTTATTTTGACATGATGGAAAAATATAATTTATTTATCATATAGTTACAGATGCGAAATGTTTTTACTATATCGATTAGCTCACAATTTGGGGTTCTCTTTAATATTGTTTATAAAAAGAAAGTAATGGAAATATCGCGCTCGATGGCGGGCCACTCCCTTTCAATAAACCATTCTTTACCGGTACGGTGTATATTCTCCTGATCCACGTTTTTAAAAATATCTTCTATCGATAATTTCGATATTAAGGTTCAATATATTTTGTTTGCCTTATATAGAATTTCCCTTATATTTAAATCAGGTATTCGATAATTTAAATACCAAAGCTGCTTTTCAAAGCCTTATCTGTAATAGAGGATGCAACGCATGATTAGTGTCAAAGTTTTCATGAAAGTGAACAATGAACCGCTCAAACGCACACCCGTGGTACTGGAACTGGACCCGGATGGTAAACAGACCGAGCCCGTATTCACTGATCGTGCAGGCGTCGCTCATTTTGATATGAACCCTGGTAGCGGCAAAATCCTGATCTCCGGGGTCGAACGTTATAATGGTCGCCTCGACGGTGAAATCAATATCAGTTTATGGTCGCTCATGGATGCCGGTGAAAGCTCCAAAGGCACTGCAGGCTTGAACTCAGGCAGCAACGCCTATCCCGGCATGATTACCCGCAGCCTCCTGGTAAACGGGGAAGAAGTGCTCACTGACAGCGAAGGTTATCTGGTCAACCCGGATGACTGGAGTGAAGAATTTGTACGTAAACAGGCAGAAGCCGAGGGTCTGGAACTCACCAGTGAACACTGGGAAATTATTCGTTTTCTACGGGAATGGTATGCCAAACGAAACACTCAGGCTATCGTTCGCGACATGATCAAACACTTCCGCACTGTATGGGGCAAGGAAAAAGGCAGCAATCGCTACCTGCATGAAATCTTTCCCCGTGGTGGCCCTCAGAAACAGGGCAATCGCCTGGCAGGTTTACTGCGTACCAAAGGCGAGCATTAATTCCCGAGTATTCAAAAGTGTACAGCCTGCCGGATAGTCCGGCAGGCCATTTGCGCAATATTCATCACAGATCTAACAGGTACCTGACTTGTTAAATAATCAGAATTTGGCGGAAAATCGTCTTAATCCCCATCCTGCAAAAATAGCCGGCAGTATAAACAATGATAACGAACCGGCTTCATCCTCCTCGTCTTCACCCGTGTAATGTACTACTACTGCCTCGAGGCTTCCGTCATTATCGATATCGCCGAGACTCAATGCAGTTGTGTAACTGCCGCTTAGAGCGCTGGAGCTTGAAGTAAATGTGCCGCTACCATCATTCGTCCAGACATAGTTTGACTGGTTAAAATTACCAACCACAGCATCGATATCACCATCGCCATCAACATCACCCAGCGCGACAACTCTCGTATATCGGTTCTCGAGTTCCTGACCGCTATCCCTGAAATAAGCGTTACCATCGTTTATCCAAACACTGTTGTCCTGGGCATAATTACCTTCAAAAATATCAAGATCACCATCACCATCCAGGTCTGCCAGTGCTATCGCATATGTTTTGCTGTTACCCAGAGTCTGGCCACTGTTAGCAAAATAGCCACTGCCATCATTCAACCAGACTTCATTTGGTTGCTCGTAATTGGCAACAACTAAATCCATGTCGCCATCACCATCCAGATCTCCTGTTTGCACCGTAGTACTGCTAGTTAGGCCTAATTCCTGACCACTATCATAAAATATTCCACTACCTGTATTGAACCAGACCAGATCGGCACTACCATAAATTGCCTCGATCATATCCAGGTCGCCATCATTATCAACATCAGCCAGGGCAACCGAATAAGTATTATCGTTTCCCAATGTCTGGCCACTATCTGTAAAGTTGCCATTGCCGTCATTTAACCAAACATGGTTAGGTTGTCCGTAATGCGCTGCTACAGCATCCAGGTCGCCGTCACCATCAATATCACCGAGAGCAACATAAATTGTTGAATAGTCTCCCAGTGCCTGGTTGCTATTGGTAAATCCGCCAGCACCATTATTCAGATACACACGATCGGGTTCATAGTCGCTAGAACCAACAAAGGCATCAATAAACCCATCCCCATTAACATCTCCCAACGCCAGTGAATAACCATGCCCCTGTGTGACCGTTGTAAAATCTAATGCATAACTGCTTACAGGACTCATTAGAAGAAAAAGTACTGGGAATAATTTTTTAACACGTACATCTAAACCGTCAGTTATATTGATAGACGTCTCTTTTGAAGCATCACACCTTGCCATACTGCTCATAGTAATCTCCGGGTATAGTTAATGTTTTATTTAGCGTTATAAGAAAATATGTTTCCGGATTATAAATATGTGCCGTGTATAGATTTGTTATGCCAATGTAAAATTGTGTAAAGTAATATGTGATTTTTTATTGAATTGTAAATAACCAGAGACAACTGAATACTATGATTCATAAATTATCGGACCAGCAGGCAGACATTTGTTGTCGGCCTGGTTTATTTCAGAGATATCATAAAACAAACACGATTGTCACAAGGGATATGCTGTGAAACATATCGCCTTGTGACATCGTTATTATTCACATGATTCAAAAATGACCGCGACCAAAGAACCTGGATTGAGTGTCATCCAGTTTTTTCACCTGTTCCGCAGTTAACACCTTGCGAATACGATTCATGGTTTCGGTGCGCTCTACAATCATGTCCGACATCATTTTCGCTTTGGTATCTGCCAGCTGGCGCACCTTGACTGCATCGTAGTTGTCTGATGTAGTAGCTTCTTTCAGTGCCTTGCGTAGTTCGAACATGTCATCGCGTTTATCACGCATCTTGTCCCGTTGTTCATCCATAATTGCCCAAATGGCCTGGCGCTGCTCTTTGGTCAAATCCAGCTTCTGCACCATATGCATCATCTTGTCGCCGCGACCGCCTTCAAAACCACCGGGGCCGCCACATCCACCACCTCCTGCGTAAACAGCACCCGCTGTCAACAAAGTGCCGGCCAATACGGATCCAATGATCCAGTTACGTTTTTTCATGGTATATCTCCTGTGTAGAAATGTTTGATCAGGTCTATGCTGCAACCTGTGATGGTCATTATGGAGAATGTCCCTGCAAAGTTGGGTATGGTCGATGTAAAACTATGTAAAGAGGTCCGAAAGTAAAATGAATTGTGCCAAAATAGATACAACGAAAATCTCAACAAAGATGTATGACCCGCTTATTAATTATTGATGACGATAGCGAACTGTCGGAGATGCTTGCAGAATACCTGCAAGCTGAAGGTTTTGACATTGAACGCGTGTTCGATGGCGAAACGGGCGCACGGACGGCTCTGGACGATAACTTCGATGCCATTATCCTGGATGTAATGATGCCGGGACTGGATGGCTTCGAAGTATTGCGTCGGGTTCGCAGTCATTCCTCAGTGCCGGTGATCATGCTCACCGCCAAGGGTGATGATGTGGATCGAATTGTTGGCCTTGAAATTGGCGCCGATGACTATTTGCCTAAACCCTTTAATCCACGGGAACTACTCGCCCGTTTACGTGCCATTTTACGCCGCAGCCAGAGCATCAACTCAAAGCCGGTGACTGATAATACAGAACTCATTTTAGGCAAGCTGGAAATACATCCCGCATCCAGAACTGCTATTGCAAATGGAAAGGCGCTGGATCTCACCAGCACAGAATTCAATTTATTACACACGTTAATGTTACAAGTCGGCACCATCGTCTCCAAAGAGATGCTATCAACAAATGCACTGGGTCGTTCACTGGAGCGCTACGATCGCAGCATTGATATGCACATGAGTAACTTGCGTAAAAAGTTGTCGGCACAAGGTTTGGGATCAATGATTCTCACTGTGCGCGGACAAGGCTATCAACTCTCAGGTGATTAACCCATGGGCCGTATGTTCTGGAAAATATTTTTTGGATTCTGGCTAACGCTACTATTGGTTGCCTCCACTGTCGGCTCCCTGGTGTGGCTGCATAATCGGGATCGTATAGCCGAACTGGAAATGCTGGCAGACTCGCCACGCGCCGATATGGATGTTAATCATATTGCCCGATTACTGCGTTTTGGCGGTGAGGCCGCGGTCATGGACATGGTGCAACATCGCCAGATGCGAAACGGCCGCATGATTCCTATCCTGATTGTCAACGATGATGGTAAAGACTTATTACAACGTCCTGTACCCTTTCCCATGTTGCGCCAGGCACGTGATGCCTTAAAAAATCCGCAAACACCTGGTGTACAGGAGGTTCTCACACCAGGTGGCAAACACTACGTATTATTCATGCCGCGACACGATCACCCGGTCATGCGCAACCCCTGGTTTCGCAACCAGTTTCCAGTGATACCCTTGTTGATTCCGTTTACTGTCAGCCTTATTTTCAGCGCCGGACTTGCCTGGTACATCACCCGTCCCTTGCGATATTTAAGTGACGCCACCAAGGGTTTTGCCGACGGCAAACTCGATGTACGAGTCATGCCGAAAATAGGATCACGCAAGGATGAAATTGCCGACCTGGGACAAGACTTTGATCACATGGCAACGCAAATTCAGCAATTAATCAACTCACAAAAACGTTTGCTGAATGATGTTTCCCATGAATTACGATCTCCCCTGGCACGTTTACACATTGCCGCGGAAATGAGTCGCCAGCAGCCGGAGCGAGCCGCCGATATGTTAGCGCGCGTGGAAAAAGAAAGCAGACGCCTGGATGAACTGGTGGGAGAGTTACTCACCCTGTCACGACTGGAATCCGGTGCGCTGCAACACGAGCTGGATTATTTTGATCTCAATGGCCTGATCAATACGATTGCCGATGATGCTCGCTTTGAGACCGAGACTCAGAACAAGAAAGTGATGTATCAATCTCAATCCGAGCTATTGATCAAGGGACATGTTGAACTACTACGCCGGGCCATTGAAAACATTGTGCGCAATGCACTGTTTCACACACCACAACAAAGTCAGGTGGATATTCGCCTGAAGCACAACCACAATCAGGTTGAGATCATGATTTGCGATCAGGGTGACGGTGTACCGGAAGAAAAACTGGCGCAACTGTTCCAGCCGTTTGTACGCATCAAGGAAAGCAACCAGAATGCAAACTTACCCGGTTACGGACTGGGGCTGGCCATTGCGCGTCGCGCAGTTGAACTTCATGCGGGCAGCATCGAGGCTTACAACCAGCAATCCGGCGGTTTATGTATTGTCATTCGACTGCCGATACAACACGCCTAGTCAAAACAGAAACACATTATACTATCTGGCATTCCTTACACTTCTGAAACAACACCTCCCCAATTAAAACTTAAGTCGTTGTTAAAAGTGTCTTTTTACATATCTGCACGATATTTGCTTTATATCTATTTATCGTCAATTTACAGTGCATTCGTATTGGCAGTAATGAAAACAAAATAAAAGGACCCCCAGATGAAAAAACATATTAAAAATGCAGTACTCACAGGCCTGGTTTCATTAACTCTGCCATTAGTGACTCAGGCAGATATTATTAATTTTGACTTCACAGGTCGCCTCATCGTAGCAGGCCCGGATGGATCCATCCTGATGAACAATGGTTTACCCTACACGCCCATAGCCGCATCACTGTCATACGATACGGTCGCGGGCATTGGTAACAGCGGTCTATCTATTACCATGGATGATTTCTGGAATGCCCCTGCGACATTTCATGACATCAGCATGACCCATCAAACCGGCAGCAATTTAATAACCGGACAGGTCCTTGTTGACTGGAATGGAAATGTCGATATGCCATTGCATGTTGAATGGGATGCAACCGGCCTGCTCAACGCCATCGACTTTGGCTTACAGGCGGGTGATAAATTAAGCGGAAGCAATTTATTCCGGGATTTAAATAATGATGGAGTCTGGGATGCCAGTGAATGGATTGCAGACATCAACAGTGCAACACCCTATTCCGATTCATTGCAGTTATCCTCTGCATCACAACAGGGCCCGGCACCGCTGGCAGCCACATCCGGTAGCCTGGGTTTTGACTCAACAGCCCCATTCACAGGCATACGCGGTTATTTTGATATCGGTAGTGGTAACAGCATGTATGTTACATCCGTAACTGCAGTGCCGGTTCCAGCGGCTATATGGTTATTTGGATCGGGCCTGCTTGGCTTAGTTGGCCTGGCCCGTCGTCACAAAGCCTGATTGGCATAAAATTTTAAGAGACCCCGCCCATGCGGGGTTTTTTTTTGCATACCTGATAGCGGCACAAAAGAATTATCCAGTCTAACGACTACAATCAATATACATTACTGTCCTTTTGTCCAAAAGTTGCTATTTTTACACCATCTATGAATAACCGCAGACCTGAATCATCATCCCTTAGATCCTTTTTCCAGGAACAACTGGAGCAGTTACGGCGTCTCGTTGATAATCATCAGGATCAGAAACTCAAACAACAGCAGGAAAAAGCCAGTTTACAAGATGCTATCGAGACCCTGGTTGATGGAACTGATTCGCGTATACGCGGCATTGGCAGTTACCAGAAACAATTACGGAACAGCGCAAGCCGATTGCTTCATCATATCAACACCCTGGTGGACAATATGCCACCACCGGTGCTGGTGAACAAAACAACCCTGATTACCGACCCGCTGGTGAGTGCCTTCTTTGAAAATCGCGAAATCATGCAGGATACGTTTTCACTGAATAGCAACATTCAGGCATTTTTTAATGCGCCGGAAAACAAGGACAAGGACGAAGTGTTTGCACTGCTCTATGTCACCCGCAGAGAAAAAAACATTCTGGGAGCAGAGCTAAAAAATGATCTGGTTTTAAAAGAAGTACAGCAGACACATGTCAGTTTTTATGACCGCAGACTGGTGGCACCGACAGCCTCGGAGGCAGATGCACGCCTCGCCATGAAAAGAAACCTGTTCGAATGTGTCGTAACCCATCTCAAAAAACATATCACCGATTTACGACACAGCCTGTCAGAAGATGAAAAATTAAATATCACACTGCATCCTGATCAAAATCTCAATAACCCCGAAGTCTATATCAAAATGCTAGTGCAAAGACTCAGTTTACCGACAGAATTGATCAAACTGCAAAATCAGGTTATCAGGCTGAATAAAATGGGTATCAAGCTGCCATTAGATGACTCAGGTTCTTCAGATGTGTTACAGATGCAGGCACTGGAGGTTGGTGATTTGTGTTGCCAGGTAATCAGTATGGTCCGATATCCCCGTGATGAATTTTTACCCCACATACCCAGAATTGTGTAAATCCTGTTCCAACAGGCTATTGTCCTGCATCACTTTCTTTTTGCATTTAAAAGCTTAAAGTATTACAGAACCATCGGAATCGACTAGAATTTGTATAGTGGAACAATTCAGTTAACGGTTTAATGAACACTCAACAGTCCAGATACCATGAGCGAACCTGAAGAAAACAACACCAAGGAAAAACTTTCTGAACCTGGTCATGATCTCACACGCGAACATGATGATCCGTTCATTGAGAGATTACATTGCATTATACGCCTGGCTGTTAAAGTTTTAGCCGTACTCATGGTTCTGGTGATTGTATGGGGTATTGGCGATGTTATTTATGTGCTTTATCAGCGCATGATTGAACCGCCATTTCTATTGCTTAGTATTAATGACATCCTGGCGACTTTTGGCGCCTTTCTGGCTGTGCTAATCGCTATAGAAATTTTCATTAATATCACCATGTATCTTAAAACCGAAGTCATTCCAGTCAGATTGGTTATTGCGACTGCGCTCATGGCGATATCACGAAAAGTCATTATTTTTGATTTTGAAAAAATTACACCACCCTATATCCTGAGTACGGGTGCTGTAGTCCTGGCACTAGGCATTACTTATTGGCTGATTTCGAAAAAGACATAACCCTAACGGCGCCATGCAGGAGTAATATGAGTACACACAACATCTATAGAATACATATCCAAATATAAGCTTCTGATTCTAAATTAAACATTATTTCGGAGAATAAAATGAGATATTGGCTCTTTCTGGCTTCATTGATATTTGCCCTACAGGCTAATGCCGAAACAGACTCCTCCGATACCGACAACTATTTTCCACAGCAGCTCAGCGCAAAGGATTTGCTTATCGCCTGCTCGTCCAGTTCATTGACCAATCTCGGACGTGAGCGCCAGAAATACTGCTATGGCTTCATCAGTGGCGTAGAAGAAGCTGTGCGCCTGCTTGAAAAAGAATCCCCCAAAGTCATCCATAAAATTTGTACATCACCCGGTCTAACTTCCCGCGACCTGGCAAAGACCTATATTAGATATGCAGCAAAAAAAGATGCCCATTTGACAAAACCTGCTGCACTGGTAGTGGTTGAATCTCTGGCTTTCGGTTATCCCTGCAAGGATAATGAATAAACAAATTACACTATCCACTGACCAGGCGGTTTGAAGTGACAGGCAATGCAAACAGCATTTGAAAATCCCTTCTTTGAATTCACCGCATTACTTGCATTATCCGCCTTATTAGGCGTGCTCGCGATTCGCCTGCGCCAGCCGTTGCTGATTGCATTTATCCTGGTGGGCATACTGGCTGGACCAGCAGCTTTCGGCTGGGTGCAATCCCTCGATAAAATTGATCTGCTGGCACAACTTGGCGTCACCATTCTATTGTTTGTCGTCGGCCTGAAACTGGATCCGCATCTGGTCCGCCATCTTGGACCTGTGGCATTGGCAACGGGTCTTGGTCAGTTATTTTTCACCACCGTATTTGGTTTCATGATTGCGCTGGCTCTTGGCATTGGCCAGATGAAAGCCATTTATATTGCTGTCGCCCTGACCTTTTCCAGCACCATCATTATTGTCAAACTGCTATCGGATAAACGGGAACTGGATTCACTCCATGGACGCATTGCCATTGGCTTTCTGATTGTGCAGGACATAGCCGTGGTCATCGCCATGATGGTGTTAAGCAGCGTAAAAGCCGATGCCAGTCTGATTACAACTTTGCTATCGATTTCTCTACGCCTGGGTAGTGCGCTGGTAATTATTGTTTTACTCATGCGCTATGTGTTGCCTGTTATTACCCATACCCTGGCACGTTCACAGGAATTGCTATTATTGTTTGCGATAGCATGGGCCACCTTGTTATCAGTTGGCGGCGAGTTTCTTGGCTTTAGCAAGGAAGTCGGCGCATTCCTTGCCGGTTTCTCACTGGCCGCCACCACTTATCGCGATGCCATTGCAGCCCGTTTGTCCAGTCTGCGGGATTTCCTGTTGTTATTCTTCTTTATTGAACTGGGTTCAAAGCTTGAATTTCAAGCTCTTGGAGATGAAGTCACCTCGGCTATTATCTTTTCTTTGTTTGTATTAATCGGCAATCCCTTAATCGTGCTCGCCATTATGGGTTACATGGGATATCGTAAACGCACGGCTTTCATGGCTGGTCTGACGGTGGCACAAATCAGTGAGTTCTCTATTATTTTTATAGCCATGGGCATTCAGCTAGGCCATCTTGATTCCAGTGCACTGGCTCTCACTACACTTGTTGGCCTGATTACCATTACCCTTTCAACATATATGATTTTGTATTCCGATCATTTGTATACATGGCTATCACCCTGGTTGAATTTATTTGAACGCCAGAAGCCCTTCAGGGAAATGCAAATGGACAAGAGCAAGTTGCATAGTGATACCGATGTCATTATCTTCGGACTGGGTCGCTATGGCAGTCGTTTACTATTACGTCTACGGGATCAGGGTTACAAGGTTCTGGGTGTCGACTTTGACCCTGAAGTTGTGCGACACATGCAACACCAGAGCATTCCAATACAATTTGGTGACGCAGAAGATCATGACATACTTGAACATCTGCCCTTGAATGACGCACAATGGGTGATCAGCACCTTGTACAATTCCAAAGTAAATCTTCACCTGTTACGTGGCCTGGCGAATTATAATTACACTGGAAAAACAGCCATGACAGTCCATAACGAATCAGATGGCGAACTGTTAAAACAGGCTGGTGTTGATCGAATACTTTATCCATTTCATAATGCGGCTGATTATGCAGCCGATATCACAGCCCAATCCATGAATGATCAAATGGAGAAAAACCATGAGCAATGACAGCATTCTGGTTGCAACAGACTTTTCAAAATGTAGCGAGGCTGCCATTGAGCGTGCAGCACAACTGGCGGCACAAACCGGCTCATCCCTGCATATATTACATGTGGTTAAATTATCTCTGTATCACGACTTCATGGAATTCATAGGCAGTAATCAGAAAACAGTATTGCAAGGCCTGATCGATACCGGTCTGTCGCAACTCAAAACAACAGCAGATGATATTCACCAACGCTATAACATTCCAACTTCAACCGAAGTGCGTGAAGGCAAGGTGGTTGATGAAATACTGGCATGTGCCAAATCACGTAATGTAAAACTGATCGTTGCAGGTGCTTACGGTTCTTCCGAAACTAAAGATAAAATTTTCGGCAGCACGATAGACCGCATCGTCCGCAATAGCACCTCTAACTTACTGGTCGTACATGCAAGCTCAACAAAGTCTTATCAGCATGCTCTTATCCCTGTGGATTTTTCGAACTATTCATTACCAGCTATCAAACTGGCTGCCGCGTTATTACCCAAAGCTGAAATTCGTTTATTCCACGCCTTTGAATCACTCTATGAAGACAAGCTGCGTACAGTGGGTGTCGAGCCCCATGTCATTAGTGAATTTGTTCAGCATGCACGCCATGAAGCTGCGCAAAACATGGAGTTATTAATTACTAAAACCGGCCTCGATAAAGCCCGTTTGGTGACACGTACGATTGAGCACGGTTCCGCAAGACAAACCATCAAGGATTATATCGAAAAACATAATATCGACCTGATAGTCATGGGCAGACACGGACGCTCCCATCTGGAAAAACTTTTCCTTGGTAGTACAACACGGCATATTCTTGCAGAATCCAGATGCGATGTGCTGGTATGTAATCTGGTAAAAGAATAATGCTTTTGATCATGTAAGCAGATTAACGCAAAATACCACAACAACAATAACATGGGTGATAGAATCCTTTTCGTCCTTAACCTAGGCTTATCCAATCATACCCATGCCTGATATTGCCCTGATCATTGCACTTATTATTAGCGCAGCCATGTTTTGTCAATGGTTAGCCTGGCGTGTACAACTACCGGCGATTCTGTTTTTATTGCTGGCGGGTATAGTTGCCGGGCCCATCACAGGTTTACTTTCACCCGATGCCCTGTTTGCAGATTTGTTAATGCCGGTAGTGTCGCTTTCTGTCGCCATCATATTATTCGAAGGCAGCCTCACTCTTAACTTCCATGAAATAAAGGAAGTCAGCAAGGTCGTGCAACGCATGATCAGCATTGGTGCTATCACCACCTGGTTCATTAGCGCCACCGCCGCCCATTTCCTGTTGAATTTTTCCTGGGAGATCAGCGCCCTGTTTGGTGCCATTGTTATTGTCACCGGGCCGACAGTCATATTACCCATGTTGCGCACCATTCGACCAACCCGGCGTATTGCCAACATCCTGCGCTGGGAAGGCATTGCAATCGACCCTATCGGTGCATTGATGGCGGTAATGACCTATGAGTTTATTCTGGCCAGTGTTGAACATCCTGCACTGGGATATGTATTCGGATTATTTCTTCAAACCATGTTGATAGGCAGCGTGATAGGCGCTGCTGCCGGTTACATCCTGGGCCAGGTACTGAAGCGTCAGTTATTACCGGAATACCTGCACACCCTGGCAACTCTCAGCCTGGTGTTGTTCACCTTTACCCTGTCGAATCATTTACAACATGAATCCGGTTTGCTTGCGGTTACCATCATGGGCGTATGGCTGGCCAACACCCGCAACGTGGACATTTACCACATCCTTAACTTCAAAGAAAACCTGAGCGTACTGCTGATATCCGTATTATTTATTGTGCTGGCAGCGCGTATTGATCTCACCCAGCTCATGAATCTGGGGTGGAATGCCATACTGGTGTTACTGGTTTTACAATTCATTGCGCGCCCGGTAAAAATTCTGCTAAGCACCATCGGACTCGATATCAAATGGCAGGAAAAAGCGTTGCTGTCATGGATTGCACCACGTGGTATTGTTGCTGCGGCGATTTCCGCCATCTTTGCTGAACGCCTGGTAGCGATTGGTTATGAGGAAGCGAGTTATCTGGTCGCGCTTACTTTTTCCATCATTATCGGCACCGTGGTTTTACAGAGTGCCACTGCCCGACCTATCGCACGCTGGTTAGGTGTTGCTGAACCGGCACCCACCGGTTTTTTAATCGTCGGCGCCAATGCTCTGGCGCGAACGATTGCAAAAGCCTTGAAAGAACATGAATACCGTTGCGTGTTAGCGGACTCCAACTGGGACAATATCAGCGAAGCACGTATGGAAGGCCTGGAAACGTTTTATGGCAATCCCGTTTCGCAACATGCCGATCTTCACCTGGATTTGAGTGGCATTGGTAATTTACTGGGACTGTCACCACAACGTGATGCCAATGTCATTGCCGCCATTCATTTTCGCGCTGATTTTGGTCAGGGAAATATTTTTAACCTGGCGACATCCAGTGAACTGGCCAAAACTGAAAAACATGCCGTGGGTGAAAATTATAAGGGTGCGCAGTTATTTAATGAAAAGATCACCTATTCCAAACTGGCAAGTTATATCGCCAAAGGTTATGAAACCCGCAGTACCACTCTCAGTGATAACTATATCTGGGAACAGTATCTCGCCGAACGTGGCGAGTCGGTTATTCCTCTGTTTGTCATCGACAATAAAAAGCGCGTTAAACCTTTCGTAGCCGGTAAACAGTTAAAACCGGTTAGTGGCTGGATTATCATTTCACTTTGTTCTCCGGAATAACATCATGAAACCCTATTTTGTGAGCGTATCCCTACTGGTATGTAGCAATGTGTTTATGACTTTCGCCTGGTACGCACATTTAAAAAACATGGCAGACAAACCCTGGATGATTGCGGCTTTTGCCAGCTGGGGTATAGCCTTGTTTGAATATATGTTCCAGGTGCCGGCGAATCGCATTGGTCACGAAGTAATGAGTGTCGGCCAGTTAAAAATCATGCAGGAAGTCATTACACTACTGGTGTTCGTGCCCTTCTCGCTGTTTTATTTACGGGAAAAACTCAGCCTGGATTACCTCTGGGCTGGTTTGTGTATACTGGGTGCTGTATTTTTTCTGTTCCGGGCAAAATTGTTTAGTTGAACTCTATTGGCATGTCTTAGTTAATAAAAGTAAGAAACATCTGGTTTCGTCATTAAAATATAATCCCTGCTTAACCTGAGCGTCACAATTCACCCAGATACTTCGCGCCATGAGCGTTGAAAAGATCAGGAATTTACGTATTGCGCTGGTGACAGAAACCTACACACCTGAAATTAATGGTGTGGCCAGAACCCTGTCGCGCCTGGTGGATGCTCTCCATGAACGTGGTCATTCCATACATATCATTCGGCCCCGACAAAAGAATGAGGATCACAGACCGCAATACGAGTTAACCCATGTGGGTGGTTTACCCATTCCCGGCTATGCGGATTTGCAATTTGGTTTACCTGCCTGCGCCAGAATCTATCATCTGTGGCGCAGCGAATCACCGGATATCATTTACATTGCCACCGAAGGACCACTGGGATGGTCTGCACTGAACATGGCAAACAAGTTAAAAATTCCGGTTATCAGTGGCTTCCACACCAACTTCCATAGCTACAGTAAACATTACCGTTTTGGCTGGCTGGAAAAAGTCATCTTTGGCTATCTCAAACATTTTCATAACCGCACCGCCTGCACACTCGCACCTTCACCCCAACTGGTGAATGATTTACGCCAACGCGGCATTCACAATGCATTACTGTTCAGTCGTGGTGTCGATACCAGCGTGTATAACCCAAAACATCGTTCGCCGGATTTACGCCGGTCATGGCAAGTCATTGATAACACACCGGTTGCATTGTACGTCGGCCGCATTGCAGCAGAAAAGAATATCGAACTGGTGATAAATACTTACCATGCCATGCAACAACAGCAACCGGATTTGAAGCTGGTGATGGTGGGTAATGGCCCCTTGGTCAACAAGCTAAGGAAATTGCATCCGGATATTATTTTCACCGGCGCAAAAATCGGTGAAGAATTATCACAACACTATGCCTCCGCCGACATTTTCCTGTTTGCTTCGGAAACCGAAACCTTTGGCAATGTGATACTGGAAGCTATGTCCAGTGGGCTGGCGGTGGTTGCCTATGATTACGCGGCATCACGTATGCACATCGCTGACAAACAAAACGGCATGACATGTGAGATGAGCAATACCAGTTCATTCATAGCAAACGCCTGTGAACTTATTACAAATCAGAAACTTTTGAATGAGGTTCGGAAACAGGCGCGTCTCACAGCCGAGCAAAATAACTGGCAACGCATTATCGATCAATTTGAAAACATGATGGTGACTTATGTTAAATCAGAACCCTATGATGACAGCGACTCAAAAGAACCTGTTTCAGTGGATGGATCAGCATGAACTTCAACTCTGTATGGCATTCAATAAATACAATTCTCACGAAGTGGTTAGAGCATTCTTTGCCGTTATCAGTCGACTGGGAAATGGTGTTTTCTGGTATATCCTGATGCTGACACTACCGTTAGTTTACGGGAGTCCTGCAATTGTGACTTCGGTGTACATGGCAGTAACCGGTGTGGCTGGAGTTGCTGTTTACAAATTATTAAAAAACAATCTGGTTCGGCAACGTCCCTGTATCATGCACGCTTGCATTAACCAGGGCACAGCCATGCTAGATTATTACAGCTTCCCTTCCGGCCATACCTTGCATGCATTTTCCTTCAGCATTATCGCCATCGATGCATTCCCGGAACTGGCTATTGCCCTGATTCCTTTTACACTACTGATTGCAGTATCACGTGTTGTGCTGGGTTTACACTATCCAACGGATGTGATGGTCGGCGCCATATTGGGTACAGGTCTGGCAACGATCAGCATTTAAGTGCCATATGCGTTATCAATGAACCTGGCTGGCATTATTTAAATCACCAGGCTTAAGCCCTGCAGCCACTCGTATTTGTTTGTCCGGTGCATGTAATTTATATAAGCCCTTCTCATATTCAATGACTGGCCATTTTGCACTCGCCAAGGCTTTCTCTTCAAATGCCAGGTCAATAGTATTGGCAGGCTTTAGTGTATTATCCTGATAAACATATTCCGCTATGGGTTTATTTTTCCGCAAAATCGCTACCCTGCTTTCTTCCATATAAGCCTGAGTGTCGGCATATTGCATAATAGCCCGGCCAGGTTCATTGATATGCTCAAGAATATTTCTGGCCAGGTCCTTACCAATACCGGGATGTGTACTATTCACGCCCATGAGAGACAGCAAGGTGGGCATTAAATCAATCTGGCTGGCAAGCGGTTTATATCGGGTAACGGGTACATCGGCCCCAAGAATCAGTGCCGGAATATGAAAATGATCAATCGGCACCAACTCCGCGCCACGTACCCGGGAGTTATGATCTGCGACCACAACAAACAAGGTATTTTCCCAATATCTGGATGCCCTGGCCTTTTTAATAAACTCACCCAGGGCATAGTCGGTATATTTCACCGTGTTATACACCGTGTTCTTTTCTGAGCCATAAAGCTCAATACGTCCGTCCGGGAATTCAAAAGGCGAATGATTGGATGTGGTAAACACCAGACTGAAAAATGGTTTGTCCTCCGGATAACTTTCAAAAATTCCATGGGCCTTGTTAAACAGGTCCTCATCTGATGCACCCCATGATCCGAAGAAAATGGGATCTTCATAATCATTCTTGTCATAGATTTTATTAAAACCATTATTGGCAAAGAATCCCCGCATATTGTCAAAATGCGCTTCGCCGCCATAGATAAAACTGGTGTCATAATTCATTTCAGACAACAAACTGGCGATGGTGAAAAAGTCACGTTGCGATTTATTCAACTTAACCACACTTCTGGATGTGGTCGGTGTAAAACCGGAAATGACCGCTTCAATACCACGCACCGAACGGGTACCGGTTGCATACATGTTTTCAAACCAGATACCCTGGTTTGCAAGACTGTCGATATTCGGCGTCAGCGGCAATCCACCCAGTGAACCCACGAACTCCGCACCCAGGCTTTCTTCCAGAATAATGACCAGGTTAAGTGGGCGCTTTCTTTGTACATAGGCTTGTTGATGATGCAGTGTAGGTATGGCTTCTGAAACAAACGCTGTCGGATCAATCTGCATGTTTTGCTTGACCAGTTCCATGGCTTTTTCATCGGCAATTTCGCCATACGCAAAACCACCACTATCCTGATGACGTTGATCATAAATCGCGTACAGCACCGAATAGGATGAACTTAAAGGCAATGTATTTACCAGGGGATCGGTCGAAAATGCAACGCTAGCCGGATTAACAGGGCGATGATCGAAGGTTGAACGTACAGCCATTACGCATATCAGGAACAACGCAGGACTGGCAAGTATCGCTACCGGCAGGGTTAACTTGATGTCATTAGGTTGATATTTTTTCAGGGCCTTGTTGATACCATAAGCCGACAATCCTGTAATCAGGATGGATACAATCAACTGGAACTTGTAGCCCACCCACAAGGTAGACAGAACTTCCTGTGGATACTTCAGGTACTCGACATAGAGATAATTCGGTCGCAGGTCGTACTGGTTAATAAAGGAAGGAGTCGACAATTCCAGGAAAACCACGGCGGCAAAAACCAGGGTTAAATAAACTCTCAGAATAAAATTCCAACCGCTTTGTGGTTTACTGAAGACGGCAACCAGGGGTGAAATCATTAACGGCAACACCAGCAACATGCCGGCGAGCATTAAATCAAAGCGAATACCCTGGAACAGGACATAAGCGAATCCCTGGGTGTCCTGCACCCGGTCCAGTTGCCACAACATCAGACCCAGCCGGGACAGACTCAGAACAATAAGAAGTGATAACAGAAAAACCAGATAGGGTTTCAGTAACCTGAAGAGCATAAGCAATGAACCTGGAGTAAAAAGTTCATTATGTGTCAGAAATATTAAGGATGGCTTAAGCCGATACTAACTACATCAAAGCCTGGCCAGTAGCAATTCCCGGATCTCGGCATCGGTCAATACAATAGGATTGGTTTTCATACTGCTGCCACGGGAATGCGCCACCACATGATCCAGGCCTTCATCACTCAGGCCAAACTCTGACAAACGCGGCAATTGTAATTGCTCTGTCCATGCTCTAAGCAATTCCACCAGGCACTCCCAGGATGCATGCTTGTTACGATGCCGTTTCTGGCACAGGACTTCACCCAGGCGCACATATTTATCCAGTCCTGGATTATTCGGTTCACGTTTTAACATGACATTGATATTCAGTTCAGTGGCCTCCGCCACCAGGGTGCCACACACCACGCCATGGGGAATGGGATAAAACGCACCCAGCGGCGATGCCAGACCGTGCACTGAACCCAATCCGGTCTGTGCCAGACAAATACCTGACACCAGGGATGCGTAGGCCATTTTCTCCTGCGCTTCGGCAGTGTCCTTGCCATGTTCATACAGGGGTATTAAACCATCCCGGGCCGCCCGCAAACCACTGATGGCAAGCGCATTGGTAAAGGTATTGGATTTAGTAGATACATAAGATTCAATCAACTGGGTCAGTGCATCCATACCGTTGGCCGCCACTACCGATATGGGACAGGTAGCGAGTAATTGCGGATCAACAATGGCATATTCCGCCACCAGCATGTCATGACGAAATGATTTTTTAAATCCATCCAGTCCCTGCACACTGAGCACGGCATTCTTGGTGGCTTCACTGCCGGTGCCGGCTGTGGTGGGTACGGCGATGAATGGCACGGCTGGCCCTTCATAGGGTAGCTCCGGACCAACCCCTTCCAGATAATCCATTACCGAACGTTTCACTTTCAACAAACCGGCAATAGCTTTTGCGGCATCCAGCGCACTGCCACCGCCTATACCCAGCACCACATCAAAATTTTCATCGGCGAATTTTTTTACCGCAGCATCAATCATCTGTGGAGAGGGTTCATTCTCAATGATGCATTGCTGCCACTGCATGTTGCGTTGATCAAACTCACCAATGAGTTCGCTGAAATAAATACTCCTGGTAAAGGATTTTGCACCGGTCACCAGTAAAATATTGCTGCCATATTGCAAACAAATATCGGCAACTTTATTGAAAACGCCACTGCCAAATTCAATGCGCGGCAAACGCGCAATGGAAAACTGATTAAACATACAGCCTAGCCTTTCGGAAATAATCCGTTATAAGAAATACCCTGACGTGGTGATGCCATCCAGTCTGCAACCGTATCACGCCATGTCAGATAATGTTGTGTTTGTTTATGCGCTGCCGCAGCATCTTTAGTTGCATAGGCTTCATATAACACAAATCGAGCTGGATCATCTGCCAACTGCAACACATCAAAACGCCGGTTTCCATTTTCCTTTATCGATGCTTCATGATTAATACGACAGGCTTCGATAAAGTCATTGATATGTTCTGCTTTTACATGCACATGGACAATGGTGACTTGCATACAGGCTCCTCATATCATTCAAATCAGGTCTGTCACCTGCTGATGTTTATGTAGAATTTCAGCATTCGGTTTGGCACTGAAATGACTGACTATGATAATCGCCAATGTCGCCAGAATAAAACCCGGCACGATTTCATATAAATCAAACCAGCCACCCTGCAACTGTTTCCATATCACCACGGTACAACCACCGGTAATAATACCCGCTATAGCGCCGTTGCGATGCATGCGCTTCCAGTACAAGGCCAGGATCAATGTCGGGCCGAATGCGGCACCAAAACCGGCCCAGGCATAGGCGACCAGATCCAGTACCTTGCTATCCGGTGTCATGGCAATGCTATAGGCGATAAGAGCAACCAGTATGACAGCACCGCGACCCACCATGACCAGTTCCCCATCACTGGCCTGTGGACGTAACAGGGTTTTGTAAAAGTCCTCCGCCAGCGCCGAAGAAGATACCAGTAACTGTGAATCGGCGGTGCTCATAATCGCCGCCAGAATAGCGGCGAGCAATACGCCGGCAATCACCGGATGAAACAAACTCGACACCAGCACCATAAAGACTTTTTCGCTATCCGCACCCTGCAATTCCGGTTGTACGAACACAATACCCACCAACCCAACCAGCAAGGCACCGAGCATACACAGCGCCGACCAGCTCACCGCAATACGCCGCGCAAAGCCCAGATCTTCCGCATGCTTAATCGCCTTGAAACGCGCAAGAATATGCGGTTGCCCAAAATAACCCAGACCCCAGGCCAGCAGGGAAATTATGCTGATTATTCCCAAAGCGTCACCCTGACTATTACTGAACATATTCAGCAGTTGCGGGTTTTTGTTTGCAATACTGTGCCAGGAAACTTCAATCCCGCCTGTGGCTTGAAAACCCACCACTGGTACAATCAACAAGGCTGCAAACATTAATATTCCCTGAATCAGATCAGTCCAGGAAACCGCGAGAAAACCACCACTAAAGGTGTAAATAACAATCACCACTACGCCGGTGGTCACCGCCCAGTGATAGGGTAAATCAAAAACCGTTTCAAATAATTTACCACCCGCCACCAGACCCGAACTGGTATAGAACATAAAAAATAATAAAACAAATATGGCTGACGTGACCTGCAACACATGACTGTGGTCATTAAAACGTTCACGAAAAAACGCAGGCAAGGTCAGTGCATTATTGACCTGTTCAGAATACACACGCAGGCGGCGCGCAATAAAACGCCAGTTACACCAGGTACCAATGAGCAGGCCAATAATCAACCACAGGGATTCCACGCCGGAAGCATATGCATAGCCGGGCAAGCCCAGTAATAACCAGCCGCTCATATCCGATGCCCCGGCACTGAGTGCCGCCACCCAGGGACCGATGCGACGACCACCGAGAATATAATCGGATAAATTATGGGTTTTGCGCCAGGCAAGCCAGCCAATGGCGAACATTAAAAGCACATATAAAATGAATGTGATTATGATGATATGCTGATGTTGAAACACGCTGCCGGCCCCCGGTGTCAATTCATGTACAATAGATTCATCTTTATATCGTTGTTGCGCAATGCCCAATACCAATACATCAATACCACAACTTGTGCTCTATCCCAAATCAGTGGATCGTGCACCAGAAGATTTGCACCAACTGAAAGCATCACTGCTGGATATAGGTTTTATATCGGCAGTTAGCGACTTACCCTATTACCTACCCGGTAACGAATTTGTAAATTTGCTCACATTTCTGGGCTGCTCTCCCGACATTCGCCTGGGACCGGATGATGGTGACCATCATTGCCAGGTGATCATCGGTGATATTGCAAACGAAGCAAGCTGTCTTGGTTTTAACGGCACCATTAAACCAAAATGCCCGAGCTGTAAATCCAAATTACCCCAATGGCAACAGATTACGAATTGGCAACATGCCCATAC
>JBFHPZ010000008.1:0-19706 GCA_041592495.1 Gammaproteobacteria bacterium
AATCGATTAAATTGGAAAAATAAATGAAAGGGAATTTCGCACCGGCAATTACACACCAAGCAGATTGGTCAGTAATAATTTAATTATTTACTGCAAAGCGATGAAAGTATTTGAGTTGAATTTTAGTAATGCAGGCTGGGCTTCGTACTTCGGTAACAGCTCGTTAATTGCTCCGCATTACACTACCACCTAGCATATAGGCATCCTGCGATACGCTCGACTGCCTGATCCCATCGCAGTCTACCTCGCACATCCATATGCTTGTACCTTCCATCCCTGGAGTCGTCAGCTCAACCTACCAAGCTAATTTTTTAGCACGCGTTTTAACGCTGCTACCGCAACATCATTACCATTTTTTATTGCTAAATCCAGGGCGGTTTTATTTTGGTTATTTTTTCTAGTTGGATCAGCGCCGTGATACACAAGCCTTTCAATTATGCCGTGATTAGTATTGTATTGGGCTGCAACCATCAAGGCATCTTCGTTATTATTAACTTTCTGGCTGATATCGGCCCCTAACTCAATTAACCTGTCTATTATTTCTGGACTCGAACTATAACCGGCAGCACCAGTGAGGGGTGTACCTTTAAATATCCCATCGGCCTCATTTATATCCGCCCCGCGATTAACTAACACAGATAGTATTTCGGGATTATTTGTGGACATAGAAGCCCACATCAATACTCCGCCATTCCTGTTTCCAGGCTGCAGTGCTTCTTCTGGTATTTCATACACAGAATCTATCGTGGCAGTTCTCCAGTACTCCTGAGTGCTAAATTCTCGGTAAGGGTTGCTAACTTTTATAAAAATCGCCAACAATAAGACGGCGACCAATGCAATTAATAACTTTGGTTTTACTGATCCCATACTATTCCCATTCTTTTGTTTATTGAAAACTTTAAAAAATAAAGGTATACGAGCCACCCCTGACTTAGCAGGGCGTAATAAATGCAGTGCATTACGCCGGGAGTTTGCATACAGCACCATAAAGATTGCGCCCTACATCGCTAACCTCATTTCCAGTCCTGTCCTCTGTCCTGTGAATCCTTATTCCTGACCCTACTGATTGTTGCGGCTATATCCGTCAGGTTTTCCATGATTAGCAAATGTTCGTGAACAAATAGTTTCATGAATAGTGGATTATCTTCCTTGGATTGGTAATTAAACTGTAATCAATGAATGACATCAACTGCCCTCTTACACATTCAATCCAGTTTAACTATCGGAAACAAATAAGGGAAAGAACAATGTTTGCTATTAATCACGCCGCGACAGCACTTGTTATCAAGAAAAAATATCCTCAAACCCCGATGTGGTTACTGTTGATATCTGTGCAGCTAGTTGAATTGCTGTGGGTTGGATTTAACTACCTTGGCATCGAATATTCAACAATCGAAAACACAGTAAGCTCGGTTGCAGATGTGCATCTAACACACATGCCCTATTCTCATTCGATTATATCGACACTCGTAGTCAGCTTCATTGCGTGGTTTGTAATAAGCAAAGGGTTTAATAAACCGAAGATTGCCATCGCAACAGCTTTAGCAATCACTTCACATTTATTGCTCGATCTCATATCACATAATCAGGACATTGCCCTGGCGCCTTTTGTGAATATGGAAAAATTTGGATTTGGCTTGTATACAGTTCCGTTGCTAGCATTCGTTGTTGAAACTCTTTATGGCCTGTTCTGCTGGTGGATTTACCAGGGCGATAAGTTGTTGTTGGCAACCATCGTAGGTTTCAATCTTGCTAACTTCTCGTTCTTTAGCAGCACAATTACCGGCCCAGAAGTATGGCTTGCCAATAACCCCCTGTTGTTAACGACACTGGTTTTTATTCAGATTGTTGTCACGCTGGTTCTGGTTGGTTTACTTAGCCGCAGACACGAGGGAGTAACACTGCAATCACGAAATTTGGGGCTTAAAACAACATCAGACATAAGCTAGACAATATAATTTGTATGGACGAATCAGGCCGGTCAACATTGTTCACTTGCGTCCGAATTGTCCGACAAAGTCGACAATGTTGGCAAAGGTCAACCAAAATACAGTCCATTTTCGGACATTTCACCTACAAAGCCTGTTTCTACCGGGTGGCATGATCCCTGCAAACAGCTATGGCAAAACATATTTGAGGTTTTGTCATGAGCGCACCTGTCAGTATTGATTACATCACGCACACCTTTAAAGGATGTTCTACACCGACACTGCAAGATATAGAACTTGTCATCAAGCCCGGTGAAAAAATTGCACTCATCGGTCGAAGCGGCTGTGGTAAATCAACATTGTTGCACATGTTTGCTGGCCTGCTGATGCCATCAGAAGGCTGTGTGCGAATCCATGGACACCAGGTATCCAAACCCAGTCCACGCTGGAACATGATGTTTCAGAAACCTTCCTTATATCCCTGGATGAATGTCAAACAGAATGCCGAGCTGGGCCTGATTTTTTCCGGAAAAAAAGATCCGCAAAAAATTGATCGACTACTTGATCTTGTAGGTTTGCAAGACAAGGCCGATGCCCACGTTCAAAGTTTATCCGGTGGCCAGCAGCAACGTGTCGCACTGGCACGGTCACTGGCGACATCGCCGGAATTGTTATTGCTGGATGAACCTTTTTCAGCCCTGGATGCATTCACACGGGCATCACTTCAGGATGAAGTTGCAGCCATTGCCGGCAAGGAAAACCTGACCATGGTCATCGTAACCCATGACATTGATGAAGCCGTAGCCATGGCTGACCGGGTTCTGATTATGTCCGCTAATCCGGGCCGCATTGTCGGCGAAATGAAAATTGACCTGCCCCTGCCGCGTGACAGAGGCTCAAAAGAATTCAGTCGTCAACGAGAAATGCTGATGAACAAGTTCGAACAACTCGTGGGCGACGACCACAAAGAACACCAACCAACCAACGAAGCCATGCAGGCTGCCTGATTCCCTCCAACATGAACACAGGAGACACGATGTGAGCAACAAAAAAGACGATGATCTTGAATACCTGGCGCAACATGAAATGAGTCGTCGAGACTTTCTGATGGATATGATGGCAATGGGCGGGCTTGCAGCCGGGATGACTTTGCCCGGCATGGGCCTTGCCAATATGACACCGCCTGATGACGAGGTGGTGCGCATTGGTTATTTGCCAATTACCGATGCAACAGCACTGTTAGTAGCTCACGGCATGGGATTCTTCGAAGACGAAGGGCTTAAGGCGGAACAGCCAACCCTGATTCGTGGCTGGTCACCTTTGGTGGAAGGCTTTGCAGCCGGTAAATTTAATCTGGTTCACCTACTTAAACCAATCCCGGTATGGATGCGCTACAACAATAATTTTCCGGTAAAAATAATGTCCTGGGCCCATATCAACGGTTCAGCCCTGGTTGTCGGCAAACATACCGGCGCAGAGGATTTCAAAGATCTCGGTGGCATGCAGATCGCTGTGCCTTACTGGTATTCAATGCATAACATTGTCCTGCAAATGGGTCTGCGCAGCGCGGGCTTGAAGCCGGTGATCAAAGATCAGAATGCACCGCTGGCCAAAGATGAAGTTAATCTGATGATTATGCCGCCACCGGATATGCCACCTGCACTGGCAGCGAAAAAAATTGATGCCTTTATTGTCGCCGAACCTTTTAACGCATTTGGTGAACTGAAGGCGGGCGGTAAAATGCTGCGTTTCACAGGAGACATGTGGAAGAACCACCCTTGCTGCGTCATCTGCATGAATGAAGACACCGTAAAGGCGCGGCCGGAGTGGACGCAGAAAGTCATGAACGCCATTGTACGTGCGGAAATTTATGCCCAGGAAAACAAGGAAGAAGTGGCCATGATGATGTCCCGCGATGGAAAGAAATACCTGCCCATGCCAGGAAAAGCGGTGGTACGTGCGATGACGTATTACGACGAAGATAAATACCTGTTACCCCATGCCATTCGCAACAAGGCCGAATTCGGTAATGGCCGTATCGACTTTTCACCTTATCCCTATCCTTCAGCGACAAAGCTGATCATTGAGTCAATGAATGAGACGCTGGTCGGTGGTGACCGGACATTCCTCGATGGCCTTGACCCCGAGTTTGCGGCTAAAGATCTTGTGGATTACAAGCATGTTAAAGCCGCTATGGCCAAGTATAAAGGCTGGGAAAACGCACCGGGTGTTGACCCGAACAATCCCTTCGAGCGTGAGGAAGTGGTGAAAATATGACGACGGTAGCAACCATCAATAACCGTGGTGAAAACGTCACGAAACGCAGTGTGAACTGGAAGGCGGTTATCACCAGATCCCGAAAGTTCATTGGATATCCGGCGGCGGGAATTGCAACCATGTTGTTCCTGTGGTGGATTGGCGGCTGGGCTATTGCCAGTAACCCCGATACGGCTTCGTTCGCCGACTTTGCACCCGAGCCGGCATTTGTACGACTTGGTGACCTGATTACCAGCGGTTATGCCTGGCAAGCTGCAGGTCCGAGCCTGGAACGAATCGGGCTTGGACTGCTGTGGGCAACGCTTATCGGGGTGCCGATCGGTGTCGCCATTGGGCTGTATGCGGCGGTGCGCGAAATCAGTCATGTGCCGTTTCAGTTTCTGCGCATGATTTCACCTCTGGCCTGGATGCCAATCGCCGTACTGGCATTTGAAACCTGGGATAGCGCAATTGTATTTCTTATTGTGGCGGCTGCGGTGTGGCCCATTCTGTTTTCGACCGCACAGGGAGTAAGGCGCATCGACCCTCTGTGGTTCAAGGTTGCCAAAAACCTGGGGGCTGACGGTTTCCAGATGCTTCAACGTATCATTCTGCCGGCCATAGGTCAGGATATATTTGCAGGCATACGCCTCGCTGTTGGTGTCGCCTGGATCGTGCTGGTACCGGCTGAATATCTGGGTGTCACCAGTGGTCTTGGTTATGCCATTAATGATGCACGAGACACCCTTGAGTACGACACCCTGGCTGCCATGGTGGTTGTGATTGGTGTAATCGGATTCCTGTTAGATGGAATTTGCGTCAGCCTGATCAAGCGTTTCAGTTGGCATCATCAAGGATGATGCTCTGCTCGGCAGTGGATTTTGCATGCATCCTAAACAGGCAGCAAGGCATCAATGTTGTGCATAAACCACTGGACTGGACAGGATTCGACGGGCTAAGGCCGGCCAATTAAGAATTTACCATGTATGGCCTGAATGTTGCTCTGCATAGAATGTTAACAATGTAATCAATGTCAGAGTGCAGCACATGATCGATAAAACCATGGTGACAACACCCGAAGCCGAATTACTGGTATTACAGGAGGCGGCTCGACTGATTACCAAATCAGTCGATCCTGCTCCGGCAATAAAAGGCATTTTGCGACTCCTGTCTGAATTACTCGGACTCAATCGAGGTCGCGTTTTATTACCCTCTGTAGTGGATGGCGTACTGGAAATCACCTATGCCTATGGACTCACTCCAAATGAACGTTCCCGTGGACGCTATTCGATCGGCGAAGGTATAACCGGCAAGGTTTACCAGACAGGTCAACTCGCACTTATCCAGAATATTGACGAAGAAGCTACCTATCTGGCCCGAGCGGTAGATCGCACCACATTACCGGATGAAGCGGTGGCTTTTATCGCCGTGCCCATTATTCTGGATGAATTTCCAACAGGTGTGCTGGCTGTTCATCGGCTTCGTCAACGGGATCGGCCCTTTCGGCGGGATGTGGCCTTGCTGCAGGTATTAGCAACCTTCATTGGCCAGGCCTTACGTTTGAACACCCTCATTATGGAAAGCACTGCCCATCTGGTATCAGAAAATCAGTTATTGAAAAACAAACTGGAAAGCAAGGGAGCCAGGTACGGCATTATCGGTCAGAGCCCGACGCTGCAACAGGCAATTCAACAGGCACTACAGGTAGCCGGCACGTCTACAACCGTGTTGTTACTGGGCGAATCGGGCACAGGAAAAGAGCGTTTTGCAAAAATGCAGCATCTGGCCAGCGATCGTGCAGAAGGTCCTTTTGTCAGTATTAACTGCGCGGCCATACCGGCCTCGCTGATTGAATCAGAACTGTTCGGTCATGAGAAAGGCGCCTTTACGGGTGCCACCGGATTGAAACGCGGAAAAATGGAAATGGCTTCTGGAGGCACCCTCTTTCTTGATGAAATTGGTGATCTCGATCTGGACCTTCAAGCCAAGTTGCTTAAAGTGTTAGAACAGAAAGTGATTCAGCGCGTGGGCAGTACCAAAGATATTCCTGTTGATGTGCGTGTACTGGCTGCAACACATATAAACCTGCAGGAAGCCGTCAACGAAAATCGATTCAGGCTGGACCTGTTCTACAGGTTGAATGTTTTTCCAATACGCCTGCCGCCCTTACGTTCAAGACAGGGTGATGTGCCCATACTGGCACCCCATTTCCTGCATGCAGCCAACCAGGAATACGGTTTGAATGTTGGCTTTGCACCGGGTGCGATTGAAGTGCTTGATGGTTATTCATGGCCGGGAAATATACGTCAGCTGGAGAATCTGGTTAAACGTGCCGTGCTAATGTGTACCGACACAAAAATATCCAGCGACCTTATTAAAAAAATCATTGTTGATGAAGAAGGTATTAATACGCCTGACAGATCCCTTACCTCGATTGATTCACATCATTACGTACACAAACAAACCGGCGGCCAATATTATGACAACGATTCAACAATTGATGGGTTGCGGCCTTACATTAAGGTAAATGAAAACGATAAAGACAGCATTATTAACGCGATGAGAAAACATCATGGCAATAAAACCCGCGCTGCACTTAGCCTGGGCATGACGCCACGACAACTGCACTATCGTATTAAGAAGCTTGAGATTAGTCTGTAACTCATACACAGGTCGTAAATCTTCATGCGCGACCATAGTTCAAAACCATTCACGCTGATGCGTGTGAATAGTGATCAAGGAAAACCCTGGATAAATAGGTTCAGCACTGATCCGTCATCGACAATAGTGGCAGCACATCCGTGTGCTGCGAAATTTCTGATGAAACAGAAATGCCCTAAAAATAACTGCCGGATATCCCGACCGCTACGATTAGCAAACCAAGGCTAAGATTTATTGCCATCACCGGTCGCATTTTATTCATGACCTTCGCTGCTGCGGGAATATCCGACCGCTTGAGCGCCTGAGCTAATGCGCGATACAGGCTGAAGTACAGATAGCAGAAAAAACCGACCATGATCAAACCCACAATATGCATGATGGCCAGGTAAATCGCGTCGCTGCTAAAGCCATTAAAACGCAGGAATAAATCGCCATAGCCGGTGACCAGCAAGATACCTATACATAACCATACCCAGGGAAAGAAATGACGGTAAGCCGCATGCCAGAGTGCAAGCCTCAGTGGCGGCTCAAGTACAATGTTGGCCGCCGGGCGCAGGGCCATGTAGGCGAAAAAAATGCCGCCAATCCAGGCAGTGGCCGCAATGCCGTGTAAAGCCTGGATCAGCGCACTTAGTTCATTCATCAGGCGGCTTGCCAGCTTTCGTGGCCTGTCTCGATTGGTAGTTCGGGATTACGAGACCATTCATTCCAGGAGCCGAAGTAAAGACGCACATCCTTAACACCCGCTTCCTTGAGCGCTACAAATGTATTGGAGGCGCGGGCACCCTTAAAGCAGTAAATGTAAACCGGCGTATCGGCGGTAATTCCCACGGTAAGGCATTCGGCCTGCAATTCATCCCGGGACTTGAACACGGGCACTTCTTCACCTGGTTTCATCATACGGTACCATTCCAGCCAGACTGCACCGGGTATGCGCCCCTTACGCGGACAGAAATCGATGCCATAGGGTGATGAACTGCTGCCAACCCATTCGTCGACATCTCGAACATCGAGTTTAACAATTTCAGGTTTATCCAACGCCGACAACATATCCTCCTGGGTGAGCATGATGCTGGCAGCGGTTTCATCAATACTGAATGTTTTAGGTTCAGGTATTGTAGGTTCTGTTGTTATCGGTAAGTCTTCCGCCAGCCAGGCCTGGTATCCTCCATGCAGTATGGCGCATTTGGGATAACCCAGAAATTCGAGTAAAAAGTATCCTCGGCAGGACTGACCAAAGCCGGTGTTCATGCTCTCTTCGTAAATCACGGCAACTTCTTCGCCAGACAGACCAACAGCACCAAAGGCTTCGGCAAATTTATTGCGTAATTCTTCAAGACCTTCCTTAGAAGACGTTGCCAGATAAGTAAAAATGTCATGGATATTAACAGCACCTGGAATATGACCAGCGGCATAAGCATCGGGTGAACGTGTATCAATGATCACGGTCGGTAATGAATTGGTCATCTTGTTAAGCTGTGCAGGTGAGACAAGAATATTTTCACTCATGGGGAGGTTACCTCTTTAATGGTTAATCTAAGTCTTTACTCACACAGCAACTCCTGTGCCACAATGAAATTAGCGCTCTGGCCATGTTCTGGCGGCCCTTTTTTTCTCATAGTGTGTCAACAATGTTGGCACTGTCATCAATGTGGACATTTAATAGATAGAATTTAAATTGAATTTCTATAACGCCTCCACAACACCTGTCGAACAGTCATCAATTTTTTTCACATGCGTTATTTCGCAAATAACGGCGCAGACATTTTTATATGAATAAATCAGGGCTGACAATCTCGACAAAATCACCCGATTAATCGACATTGTCGACAAAGTGATCAATTGTCGGAGCGATCAGAATCGATAAAAATCAACCTAAGCATATGATTATTTTAATTTTATCTACTCTGGCACAGCGGTTGCAATTTCTCCTGTAAACACGTCACTACTATCACAACAGGAGAAACACATGAGCACCAATCCAATCACTATTGCAAAATCCATGAGCTGCCTTCGACCTCTCGATTCAGAAGGACTAAAAGCACTGGGCGAAAAAGGTAAGGCCAATCCCAATTCAGTTGTAACACTCAAAGCGAAAACAGTTTGTGAAGGCCAGTTCCGCATGCAGACCTATGTGCGTGACCTCGCCCCCATGCTGATCGATGAACCGCCTCACCTGCTGGGTGAAGATAATGCGCCTAATCCATCGGAAGCCGTGCTTGCCACTTTAGGTGCATGTCTGGCTGTTGGCGTACACGCTAATGCAACAGCGCGCGGTATCAAACTTACCAAACTCGAACTTGAGCTGGAAGGTGATATTAACGTTACCGCCGTCTGGGGTACCGGCGATCTGAACGAAGCCAAGACCCTCGGGTTCTCCGCTGTGCGTGTCAAAATCGATGCTGATGGTGACGCATCCAAAGAAGAAATCGCCGACATTATTAAGCATTCTAACGTCTGGTCTCCCGTTGCGAACACCCTTCGCAATAATGTGGAACTGGAAGTAAGTCCTGCCTGATTATCGTATTGAAGGAAATAACCATGAGCATTCCCGCTACAGTATTGCCCGATTCATTATTAGATGAATCGGCTATGTTAAAAGCGACGCAGGACATCGTCGATAACGACCTGAAGCCATTGACAGTTAAGATTGACGTCGAGGGCTATTATCCGGAAGACGTGATGCGCAAACTGGGTTCTGTTGACGCCTTCCGTCACCACCTCTCGGCTGCACGTATGGATGGTCATCATGATATGGGTGCGGCGATCAAGGCTATGGCTGCAGTATCTCACGAATGTTTGTCCACGGGGTTTGCCGTCTGGTGCCAGGATACCTGCGGCTGGTATTTGCAAAATGCCGAGAGTGCAGCGGTTCGGGATATATGGTTGCCCAAAATATCCACCGGGGAAGTCCTGGGCGGAACCGGCATGTCAAACACCATGAAAGCTTTCTCTGGTATTGAAGAACTGCGCTTGAAAGGCAAACGGGTTGAAGGCGGTTATCTTGTCAACGGTTCACTGCCCTGGGTATCGAACCTGGGAGAAAAACACGTATTCGGAACCCTGTTTGAACTGGAAGGAAGCACGCCCCGTACTGTTATGACGCTGGTCGATTGCACCATGGATGGTTTCAGTTTACGGCAGTCCGCACACTTTACCGCACTTGAAGGAACAAGAACGTTTGCCTGTATTTTTGAAAACGTTTTCATTCCGGATGACATGGTGATTGATCACGATGGCGCTGCTTTCCTGAAACGTTCCCGTGCAGGCATCGTGCTACTTCAGTTCGGCATGGGTGCCGGCAATATCCAGTCATGCATTGATCTGTGCCGCGACGTGGAACCCATGCTGGGCCATGTTAATTGCTATCTCGAAGATCGTCCTGATCAAATGCAGGAAGAACTCGATGATGTTGTTGATGCCGCCCTCGCCCTTGCCGAAGATCCTTATGAATCATCGGAAGAATATTTTCGTGAAATTCTCCAGCTGCGTCTCGCTGCCGGTGAACTGGCTATACGTGCCTCACAGTCTGCGATGTTGCATACAGGCGCACGGGGCTATCTGAAAGCGGCGCCCGCGCAGAGAAAATTACGGGAATCGTATTTTGTCGCCATCGTGACGCCGGCCATTAAACATCTGCGAAAAGAACTGGACACCATGGCCAATGCGGCGTGATTAATGTGTAAGCCGGTAAGTACCGGCTTACCAACTATGATGAGATATTACCGGCAATGAAAACGATAAATACCAGACTATCGGCTGAAACAGCCGTCGAAAAATTACTGGCTGCAATTGAGGCCGAGAACATGCGTGTGGTGGCCCACATAAACGGCCAGCAGAACGCAGCAAAAATCGGCAAAGATGTACCTGCTGATCAGATACTGGAAGTGTTTCGTCCCGACTTTGCAGTCCGCGTATGGTCGGCATGCAAACCGGCCGGCCTGGATATTCCAATACGTATTCATGTGTATGAAGATACCGATGGCCTTAAGGTCACCTGTCGTATGCCCGGCGAAACCTTTGCGCCTTACGATTCCGCTGAGCTTAGTGAAATCGGCGAAGAACTGGATGTCATCTTCAACAATATCCTGAATTCTGTAACGGGATCGTGAATATGAGTGACGCACCTTATCAACGCTGGATTTGTGATGCCTGTGGTTATATCTATGACGAAGCCGTTGGCGACCTGGACTCAGGTCTCGCACCCGGCACCCGTTATAACGATATTCCCGAAGACTGGTTATGTCCGCTCTGTGGTCTGGCAAAAAGCGATTTACGCCTGCTGCCGGATGTGCAGATAACCGAAACCCAATCGAAAGTGGTGGGCACAAAGGCTACGACTACATGTCGTGGCGGTGATGATTATATTGTCATCGTCGGAGCCGGTATTGCGGGCTGGTCGGTAGCTGAAGCCATTCGTCAACAGAATAGTGAAACACCTGTTTTACTGGTCACGGCCTGTGAAGGCTTTAGCTATCCCAAGCCGGCCCTGTCGACTGCATTTGCGCAGCATAAAACAGCAGATGATCTGGCCGATCAGGACGCTGCCAGCAAAGCGCAATCCCTGAACATTGATTTACGCACCCAGACGCGCATCATCAAAATAGATACAAAAAAGAAACGACTGACCACCGTAAAAGGCGCCATCAACTACAACAAACTGGTGCTCGCCTTCGGCGCAAAGCAGCGCAAGCTACCCATAGATGGTGATGCCAAAGAAACCATTTTGAGTGTCAATGACCTGTCCTCCTATCGTAAACTGCGGCAGCGTTTAAACGACAATATCAAACACATCACCATACTGGGCGCCGGTTTAATCGGCTGTGAATTTGCTGAAGACCTGACCACCGCAGGTTACAAGGTCGCCGTTGTTGATCCGCTAGATTATCCTCTTTCGAGTCTGGTACCTGGCGCTATGGCGTCCGGCTTAAAGCAGGCCCTGGAGCACAGGGGCGTCGAGTGGAAAATGAACACAAAAATGATGGCACTGAAAAAATCCGGGGATCATCTGGAAGCAGTATTGTCATCGGGTGAAACCTGTCAGACCGATCTGGTATTGTCAGCGGCCGGTCTGGTGGTGGATACCACACTTGCGGTAAAAGCCGGTTTAAAAACCGACCAGGGTATTCTAACCGATCGTTTGATGCGAACCTCTGATAATGATGTGTACGCGATCGGTGATTGCGCCTCCGTTGAAGGAACTATTTTCGCCTACAGCGAACCCATTCGTCGACAGGCTGAAACAATCGCGGCACACCTTAACGGAAATGAAAAGTGCTTTGATATTCATCCGCCGTTAATACGTGTCAAAACCCCGAGTTTTCCGCTAACAATCTGCCTCCCCTCCGGACAAAAAAATCACAACGGTATTGCACATAAACAGACCAGTGAAGATCGACTCGATTATTTACTCGATGACAATGTTGTTGGTTTTGTGCTCAGCGGCTCGGAGGCTAGTCATGGTGCCGCACTGTATCGAGAAATAATGGGTTGAAACAATTGCAAACAGGAGACAATTTTTTATCTGATCGTTAATTTATTTTTTTGTTGCTATGTTCAGTACACTCTTCAAAAGTACATGTCTTATGAGAGTGCCATATTTTTTCTGATCACTGATATACCAGGCTGCATAATAATTCATTACGACTTTTGCTTCCGCACTGACTCAAACAGCATCAAGATTAATTTTATGAACACGGCCGGGCTTAACGTTTTTCTTGGACAGCCCACTATCGTAAGCATTTTGCATGGCCAGCCAGATTAAATGTAGCAAACCCCACAAAACCCCTTGTGTTGTCACATCCCCTACCCCTAATTTACCAACAATCAATAACTTATGATGTGGTCCGGTTCTTGCTGTAACGATAGAAACGTTGCAACCCATTAACGGATACCACTATGACAACATTTGATTTCGACCCTATTATTTCAGCCATTAAATCAGGAAAGCTCGTTCCCTATCTGGGACCGGGCGTATTGAAAGGTGTAACGCACACGGAGACCGGGGTTGATATTCCCGCTGATAGCGACAGCCTGATTCTGGCCATGAATGGTGGTAAACCCATGTCAGCGAGACTGATGTATGAGTTTCCCCGTGCGGCGATGGATATGGAATTAAAGAAGGGCCGGAATTTTGTTAACAAGTTTCTGGATGCGACCTATAGCGATACCCACTGGTCACGTTCTTTATTCCATGACTGGTTGGCCACTATTAAGCCACATTATGTCATTGATGTGAATCGTGAGACCCAGTTGCAGGAAAGCTATGCGGATACGCCACACATTTTAATACGCGGCATTGCGCGTATTGCCGGTACGGATTATCGCTTTAAGTTACATCAGTACGATGGTGAATCCTATAAAGAAGTAACGCTGGATGAAGCGGATACATCCTTACCGATTCTGTTCAAGCCTATGGGCAGCCCGATTCCAGATGCAACTTATATCGCATCGGATGCGGATTACGTGGATTACATTACTGAACTCATGGGTGGTTTTGGTTTACCCGCTTTTCTCAAGGAATACCGCAAGCAAAAACAATATCTGTTCATTGGCTTGCCCATGACTCGCGATACGGAACGCATGGTGTTATCTGACATTATGTATGCTGCCGATAGTCCTGCGGGTTGGGCCATGATTGAACAACCTAACGATAAGGAACGTCGATTCTGCAAAAAGATGAATATTGAAATTATCGAAGTGGGTGTAACAGATCTGTTGAATGCAGTCGGTTATACTGCACCCATGGATAGCTCGCTTGAAAAAGCGCAAAGCGTAGGTTGATTGATATGTCGAAAATGTTTGTACGCTGTATGGGTAAAACTGCCTGCCAGGAAAATGAAATTGAATGTCGCACCTGTGGCCGCAGTCTGGATGAAATATATGGGACACGATCACTGATTGAAGACCTGGTGAAATTTGCGCAGAAAATGGGTTATCAAAATACCGATGTATTCTTTGAATATGTCGCGGCAAAAGCAGCCAGGAAATCAAGCCATCTGCAACAACAGCAACAGCAGGAAGATGCTCCTGTCAGTGTGAAACATGAGTATCATTGAATGGGACGATAAACTTTTCCGGCTTGGCCTGGAGATTATGGATGATACACACAGAGAATTTGTGTCGCTGGTCAATCAACTATCGGATGCACCGGATAAGGAAATTGGTGCATTATTTAATCAACTGATAAAGCATACTCAACAGCATTTTCTTCAGGAAGAAAAGCTTATGATCGAGAGCCGCTTTGCGTCTTTTGCCGAACACCGGGATGAACACCAACGCATACTGGGTGAATTAAACCAGTTTAAAAAACGCGTAGACAAGGGGCTGGTGGCGTTTGGCCGCAACTATATCAAGCAGCGCATGCCGGAATGGTTTCGATTGCATGCGGCCACTATGGACAGTGCACTCGCCATGCATTTAAAAACAAGGCACACTGAGTAAACGATGCGCATCGTATCTCAGCACATCCTGCAAAAGCTTTCTTTTTGGCGTTATTTCAAGTTTAAAATGAGGAGTCTTTATCCTGCATTTTAGATCCCTCCACTCCGGTCGGGATGACAGCGAAGAGGAAATAAGCCATCCAATGTCATCCTGAGCTATGTATCTCCTGTAGCCACAAGGGCTTCATTCTGGGGGAAATGATTTACTTGGGTGGGATCAATGCTAATCGGCGCAATACTGATTAACTGCTCTGCCTGGGTGGAACATAATTCGAACACTTTGTTATCCAGCCGATACAACCAGCGTGATGGAATGCTTTCCATACCGTACTAGGCGCCTGCCAACATGCCGGCAATCGCACCTGTGGTATCGGCGTCACCACCCCGGTTAACCACATCGATCAGACAGGATTCAAAATCACAGGTGTAGTACAGCGCCTGCAGTACAGCTTTTAAGGTGTGCACGATATAACCGCTGGGGTTTACCTCACGCTTCTCATTGAAACGATATTTTGGATGTAAACGTGTGAATGCGCGACTGTAGGCTTCCATCTCACTGATTGAATTTCCGTTGAACGCCATGTGGACAAGATCGATGACATGTTCGGTACCGGCATCGGAAATATCGGAATGATGAGTTATATGCGACTGTATGCGTGATGCATTGATGGTGGTTTCACGATCACAACCATAGGTTGCCAGTGCAATGGGCAAGGTACGCATGCAGGCGCCGTTACCACCGTTGTATTCACTTTTCGGTACCAGCGTTTCACCATGGGTTCGGTAATGAACTATACCTCGGCGTACAGTGTTGCCAATGTCTACCGGCTTGCCACGCATCCAGGCACTGAATGCTTCAGCAATGGATTTTGCATTGACATGGCCTTCTGACAGCAATGCATTACCCAGTGCCAGACTCATTTCAGTATCATCGGTCACACTACCGGCTTTTAATTTCAGCCAGCCACCACCGGTAATATTTTTATGTTCACGATGAGTGTGTTTAATTTCATTGGGTGTCATGAACTCAACAGTGGCACCCAGGGCGTCACCAATAGCCAGACCCACATAGGCCGCCTGCGCCCTGTCCCGTAATTGCTGTTGAGGATCCGACATCATTAGTTATTCTTCCGAACCGAAGCAGTTGTTGTAATCTGCACAAACTTCGCAGGAAGGTGCACGACAGGTATATATACCTTCGGTGATGCACAACTGTTTATACAGAAATTTTTTCCATTTCATGTTGTTGACGTTTTTGGATGCCAGCGATGGAAAATTACGCATCAACAATTCCGTTAACTGATTACGCGACCACAAACCCATGTCCTGCCACAGGTGATCCTGTCCCTGACACGCCATGGCAACGATTCTGGCCATCCAGATTTCGGATTCGGATTGATTGGCACGATTGCCGACAAGCAATTTAAACACTTCTTCACGTTCATCATTGCGTTGTTCATCATTGCCGCGTCCCGGCATATTCAAAGACTTCAATTCCAATCCTGGATAATGTGATGTGATGAGTTGTCCGAATACGTCATTGCCTAATCCAAAATCGTCCGGCATCATCCCTGCGCCCTGTTGCCAGCTGGATAACATGCAGGCATAGGTTTCATCATTGGTCATGCCACTGGCATAGGACATGATGCGACTGTATTCCTGTTCGAGAAGATTGGGTTCTGTTGTAGCTAGCATGGCCATGGTTTTCTATCCTTTAATCGTCTCTTTTGTGTTCTGAATTGTTGGGCATCTTGATCTTTAGCATGGGATTCTTACCTGGCATTCCAGATCCCTCGACTACGCTCGGGATGACAAGTAATAAATATTGCCATCTCAATGCTGTCATCCCGACCGGAGTGGAGGGATCTTAAATGTTTATAAAGATCCCATCGCCAACGATCAGAATGACAACAATTAAACATCAATACTCGACCAGTACATCTTCATCACGTGTAATAAACTGACAAGCCAGGCGCCATTCACTTGGCAGGTCATCCACGATAAGTTTTTCCAGATCATCTTTTGTCAGTTTACCGATTTCCTGTAACACGTTTTTTTCTTTTTCGGTCAGGTGATATCCCATTCTGGGCTTATCAATACCACTGACACGGATAACACAGCTACCGCATTCACCATTTTCACAGTTAAAATCAATTGGAATTTTATTTGCCCTGGCTATTTTCAGGACAGTTTCGGTATGACTTCCGGCCACTGCATACACGGTTTTATCTTTATAAGCGGGATTTGAAAAATTTATGAGTGCCATTCTTTCTGCTCCCTATCATCAAGCAGGTTTGACGGTAACATCACCCAGTATTTGCGCCTGACAAGCCAGGCGTTGATGCCTGCCACCCATGTTTTCACGCAATACCTTGTCTTCCAGCACGGAAGGCTCACTCAGGTTATTCCAGCCTTCGGTGACTTCCATCATGCAGGTTCCGCAATCACATTCACGACAACCATAGATGATGTTTGATCCGACTTTCTCTGATACTTCGATCACTCGTGTACCTACTGGCACATTGACAGTCAGGTGTATATCTTCGAAAGTCACTTTTGCTTTAGCCATTGCACTTCCTTAAATTTTAAGCTCTATTTATTACGATTTACTGCTCTGCAACTGATGTATTACAACTATGGCCTGATTGTCGCGGGCAGTTTTCCAAATCCTCTTTGCCTGATATGTTTGACAAACCTATCCACTGGTCTACCAGTTTTGTTTCGAATCCGACCCAGCATTCATCTTCTACCCGCATCAAGGGACGACGAATCAAAATCGGATTCTTGATCATTAATTCCAGCGCTGAATCTTCAGTTAACTTCGAAGGATCAATTTTTCCGGATTTAATTTCCGGTGCACTACTGTTAAACCACATGGTGACAGACATGCCATCCAGAAATTCCATGAGAGCCTCCTTGCTCCATTTTTCCGTTAACAGATTCCTGCATTCGAGTTGATGACCTGCATCCATTAACAACTTTTTTTGTTTGCTGTTGTTTATACAACCAGGTTTTTCATAAAAAATAACATGCGCCATTGATCACCCTGCACATTCAGTGCTTGTGCGTTTCACGATGCATTTCGAGATACGCGCTGTGACGCAACCATACACGGTATGGTACACGGTGACCCTGAGCTTCTGTTTCAAAGCGTTCCCACTGACGTCGCATACTGGAATGGGTTGTAATCCAGTTGACGAGCAGCTGTTGCCAGCTAATCGATTTTTTAGCAGTCGCTTCAACTGCAACACTGAAATCATGTTCTTTCATCATCACGAGTGTCATCACAGCCTCCTTAACGTGCCTGAATTTCAGCCATAGCTTCCGCCATTTTGTGTGGCGGAATACCGGTTAATGATCCGGGCTTGTTCACTGCTTCACCGAATGCATCCAGTATGGCGCCTTCGATGGGGCAAATGGTGGCACACTGGGTGTCGGCATAATCACCTTCACACTCGGTGCATTTTTTTGCATCAATCATAAAATGCGGCTTCGCTTCATAGATGGCCTTGCTCGGGCACAGTGGTTCACATGCCCAGCAATTTACACAGGATTCAACAATACTTAATGCCATAAGGGAATCTCCTAAGCTGAAGCTTTCTGTTTTTCGGCAACCGGTTCATCCAGTTGACCACTGTTGACCATTTCCTTGTAAACCGCAGCCACCGCTTCTTCGATGGGTTCCATGGCGTGTTCACCATTGGGTTGAATACCGGCTTCTTCCAGCATACCCCAGGGCTCGAAACCAATCTTGGAACACAGCACGGCCTCGCAGCCTTTCAGTGTCTTGATAATTTTTTCCAGCACAGATTCACCATCACCGCAGGTATCGCCACCACCGCAATACAGATCGACTTTACGGTGACTGACAAACCGCACATCGGTAGGTGATGCTTCATAAATCAGGAACTCGGTGGCATGACCAAAATGCTGATTGATAACACCGCCGCCGGACGTGGCTATTGCCATTAATACGGGACGTGTTTCTTTTTTCTTCAGGCCAGACAACGATACCAGCACTTCGTTTGGTTTTTTACGTTTTGCTTCCAGGTCAGCTTCGATAGCATCGTGGATTTTTTTACGTTTCACCATGGCGGCTTCGTAATCTATATCCATCATTTCGACTTTATCCATGGTGAATTCTTCACCACGATCTTCGCCAAGCAAACCCACTGCATCGGCACGACACTGACGGCAATGGCGCATCATGTTCATATCACCGGAACAGGAGTCCTGCAGTTCCATGAGCTCTTCATTGGTTGGTCCGCGTTGTCCCATCACACCGTAAAAAGTGCCATGTTCTGCTTCTGCGATTAACGGCATGACGTTGTGCAGGAATGCGCCTTTGGATTTAACGATCTTGCTCACTTCTTTCAGGTGTTCATCGTTAACACCGGGAATCATGACGGAGTTTACTTTGACCAGTACGCCACGTTCGACCAGCATTTCCAGACCCTTCTGCTGCTGCTCGATCAAAATCTTCGCACCCTTCTTACCTTTGATGCGACGATTTTCCCAGAACACCCAGGGATAAATTTTTGCGCCGATTTCAGGATCGACACAGTTGATGGTCATGGTGACGTGATCGATATTGTGTTTGCACAATTCATCCACATGCTCGGGTAATGACAAACCGTTGGTGGATACACAGAGTTTGATATCCGGTGCTTTTTCACTGAGCTGACGGAATGTAGAAAAAGTACGCTCAGGATTCGCCAATGGATCACCGGGACCTGCGATACCCAGTACGGTCATTTGCGGAATTTCCGCGGCAACCGCCATGACTTTTTTTACCGCCTGATCAGGGGTCAGCAATTCGGATACAACACCGGGGCGTGATTCATTGGAACAATCGTATTTGCGATTACAGTAATGGCACTGGATATTACAGGCAGGTGCCACGGCGACATGCATACGCGCGAAATGATGATGCGCCTCTTCTGAATAACAGGGGTGATTGAACACTTTCTGTCTGATTGCTTCAGGCAAATGTGACATCTGATCATCGTTACTGCCACAACTGCCGGATGAACAACCGGATGCTGTTTCTTCTGACTGACCAAGTACGGTTAATTCCATCATGCTTCTCCTGCAGGCTATAGTCCCTGGGGGGGACGGTTATGGTTTGAACAGGTATTTGCATGTGCATTTGCAAGTGCCGTGCCTAACAGGAAATGTTTTTATTAGTGACTGATTTGAAAGGATTTTTCAGGTAAAGCAGGTAAGGATTTGAAGGCCTGTGTCACAAACATTACACGGTTTTGCGTTGGGTCTGTTGTTATTGCTACAAGGGATGTGTGACTACAGATTGCATGGGATGGGAAGACATTGTTTTCTGGTTCCCATGCTCCAGCGTGGGAACCCATACCGCAGGTTTGTGTTAAGCCAGCATGCATTCCCACGGGGGACCGTGGGAACG
>JBFHPZ010000009.1:0-18583 GCA_041592495.1 Gammaproteobacteria bacterium
CATTGACGCGGCCGGTTTTGCCACGCACCAGTTCCGGTACATCGGGGTTTTTTTTCTGCGGCATGATAGAAGAACCTGTGCAGAAACGGTCCGGCAGGTTAATGAAATTGAATTGTGCGGAGGACCAGATTACCAGCTCTTCCGAGAAGCGGGATAAATGGGTCATGACCAGCGCGGCGGCGGCGCAGAATTCGATGGCAAAATCACGGTCGCTGACGCCATCCAGGGAATTGCGGCACACATCATCGAAGCCCAGTAATTCTGCGGTGTAATGGCGATCCAGCGGATAGCTGGTGCCGGCCAGTGCGGCCGAACCCAGGGGCATAACATTCAGGCGACGGGCACAATCCTGCAAACGACTGGCGTCACGTTGCATCATTTCGAACCAGGCCAGCAGGTGATGGCCAAAGGTGACCGGCTGCGCTACCTGTAAATGGGTGAAACCGGGCATGATGGTGTCGGCTTCTTTTTCCGCCAGTTCCAGCATGCCCTGTTGTAAACGGCGCAATTCGACAATGGCGTATCCAATCTGTTCCCGCAGGTACAGGCGAATGTCGGTGGCCACCTGGTCATTGCGCGAACGGCCGGTATGTAAGCGTTTGCCGGCATCGCCGATGATTTCTGTCAGTCGCGCTTCGATGTTCATGTGGACATCTTCGCGTTTGACCTGCCACTGGAAAGTTCCCGCTTCGATTTCCTGCTGCACCTGATCCAGGCCTTTGAGAATGGCATCGCGATCTTTTTCGCTGAGCACGCCAACCTTACACAGCATGCGCGCATGGGCACGGGAACCTTCGATATCCTGTTTGTACATGCGCTTGTCGAATTCCACCGATGCGGTAAATGCCTCGACGAAGGCATCGGTGGGTTCAGAAAAGCGTCCACCCCAGAGTTTGTTATCAGCGGATGCTTGTTTACCGTCTTTGCTCATGATTGGCCTGCCTGTATTACATGTCGCGGGAGTATAACAAAACTGTCCGTGGGACATGAGGCTGCAAAATCAAATCCGCAAAATTTCCACTACACTCAGCACATGGAGCAAAAAACAATAATACGGGATCAGGGCTTCCTGCCAAATTTTTGCGACGTTACCACGGTGTTCATGCTTATCCTGCTGGTGGAATTATTTGCACTGGTTCTGGCACTGGCACCTGTGGACAGTCGTGATTTCTGGGATCGGCTAGCCATGATTTCCCTGTTTACCCAATGGCTGGCGCTGATCAACGCGGCCCTGTTGTGTTGGCTGCGCAAACGACTTAACCAGTTGAGCCTGCCCTATGCCTCGCTGTTTAGTTTTATCCTGATGATGGCGGTAACTCTGGGTGTGTCACTTATTATTATGTTTTTCAGCCAGAATCTGGGGTTTTCAGATTTCAGCCAGCCCCATTGGACTGAATATTTTCTGCTGCGTAATCTCGCCATCAGTGCGGTTATTTATGCCGTGGTGCTGCGTTACTTCTATATCCAGCATCAATGGATGCTGAATTTACAGGCCCAAAGCCTGGCCCAGATCCAGGCACTGAAAGCCCGTATTCGACCTCACTTTTTATTCAACAGCATGAATACCATCGCCAGCCTGATCAGCATCGATGCCGGCAAGGCGGAAAAAGCCGTGGAAGATTTATCCGATTTGTTCCGCGCCAGTTTGCAGGAAAACCCCCACCACAGTCTGGCGGATGAAATTGCCCTCACCCGCAGCTATGTGGATATTGAACAGCTTCGTCTGGGAGAACGCTTGCGAGTGGAATGGCTACTGGATGAGTTGCCCGACATGGAATTGCCAGCCCTGTCCCTGCAGCCCCTTGTGGAAAATGCCATATACCACGGAATCGAACCTCTGCCAGATGGAGGATTGATCAAAATTCAGGCACATATTGAAAACAATCAACTATGCTTATCTGTAAGTAATCCAATAACCAAGCAAGGCCGAATGACAATCAGCAAGGGTAATCATATGGCCCAGAATAATATACAAACACGACTTGCCTTACTGTATGGGGATGCGGCCAGTTTCATTATTGATGAACAGGCAACACAGTACAGTGTGACCCTCAGGATACCCGTTGAAGTTTCAAAACAATGAAAATATTGATTGTTGATGATGAACCTCTAGCCCGCCAGAGGCTGGTAGCCTTGTTACAGAAATGCAATGGCTATGAGATTTGTGGTGAAGCTGCCAATGGCAACGAGGCGCTACAACGGGCGCAACATCTCAAGCCGGATATTATCCTGCTCGATATACGCATGCCGGGTATAGATGGCCTGGAAACGGCGCGCCACCTGAACCGCCTGGCAAAACCCCCGGCGATTATTTTCACCACCGCTTACAGTGATCATGCCCTGCAAGCGTTTGAAACCCATGCTGTGGATTACCTGCTGAAACCCATTAAACCGGAGCGACTGGAAGAAGCCCTGAAAGCAGCCAAACGCCTGACCCGACCCCAGTTACAGGAACTTAGCCAGGTTGAAGAAGCTACCAAGCAGGTGCGCAGCCACATTTGCGTCAAAATCCGTGGCTCTCTTGAACTGATCCCGGTAGAAGACATTCGCTATTTTCTGGCGGACCATAAATATGTCACCCTGCGCACCTCCGATCATGAGCATTTGATCGAGGAATCGCTAAAAACCCTGGAAGAGGAATTCGGACATTTATTTACCCGGGTACACCGTAATGCATTAATAGCCGACCAGTACATGTTGGGTCTGGAGAAAAATAACGATGGCCATTGTGTCATGGTGATCAAGGACATCAACGATCGCCTGGAAATCAGTCGTCGCCACCTGCCCTATGTACGTAAAAAAATAAAACACCTGGCCACCTATCGTTAATCAAAACCCGCTGTAACCTTTGAATCCGCCGCTTTGATGGTAGAATCGGCTCATTCTTACGTTTGGAAACACAACATGTCGCAAGTTGTTCGCATCGCAACCCGCAAAAGTCCCCTCGCACTCTGGCAAGCTGAAGAAGTAGCCCGTCAATTGAAGTTACACCACCCGGGCATACAAATTGAATTCGTCAAAATGACTACCAAGGGTGACAAGATTCTGGATGCGCCTTTGGCCAAAGTGGGCGGTAAGGGTTTGTTCGTAAAAGAACTGGAGCAGGGCATGCTGGATGGCACCGCCGATATCGCCGTGCATTCCATGAAAGACGTACCGGTAGAATTTCCACCGGGACTGTATCTGCCCATTATTATGGAGCGGGAAGATCCACGGGATGCATTTGTATCCAACAATTACCAGTCTTTGCAGGATTTGCCGGCTACGGCTCGCATCGGCACCTCCAGCCTGCGTCGTCAATTGCAGTTAAAGGCCGAAATGCCCGAAGCGGAAATGCTGGACCTGCGCGGCAATGTAAACAGTCGTCTGGAAAAACTGGACCGTGGTGATTACGACGCCATTATCCTCGCCTCCGCCGGCCTGATCCGCCTGGGTTTTGAACAACGCATTCGCTCACGTATTGCACCGGAATACAGCCTGCCCGCCATTGGCCAGGGAGCCGTGGGTATTGAATGTCGGGAAAATGATGATCGTATTCTGCAATTATTAACTCCCTTAAATCATGCCGATACCCATACTCGTTTGATAGCGGAACGGGCCATGAATCAACGCCTGAACGGCGGCTGCCAGGTACCCATTGCCGGTTATGCCGAACTGGAAGGTGATCAGCTCTGGTTGCGTGGACTGGTGGGCCGACCCGATGGCTCGGAAGTCATCCGTGATGAAATTCGTGGACCCGCCAGCAAGGCCGCTGAACTCGGCCTGGAACTGGCGGAAAAACTATTACACAAGGGTGCCGATAACATTCTGCGTGAACTGGGGATGTTGCTTTGATTCCAGCTGCGGAGCCTTTGCGGGGGATTTCTGTACTGGTCACCCGCCCGGCGCACCAGTCACAGCATGTGATAGCACTTCTGGAATCCGCCGGCGCCCACGCCATCCCTTTTCCTGCCATCGAAATCCTTCCTGTTGAGGCCACAGACACCCTGAATGCACAGCTGGCGATGCTGGAAAACTTTCAAATAATTATTTTCATCAGTGCCAATGCGGTAGAACATGGTCTTAACTTGATCAAAAATTCCGGTAAAAGTCTTAAACATGCTGACATAGTGGCCATTGGCAACAGTACCGCCAGGGCTCTGGAAAAACACCAGATCCCGGTCGCTATCACACCTGAAACGGATTTCACCAGTGAAGCCCTGTTGCACATGCCCAGGATGCAAACCGACAAAATCGCCGGCAAAAAGATCCTGATAATACGGGGTACCGGTGGCCGGGAACACCTGGCGCAGACCCTTCGATCCCGTGGTGCGCAGGTGGACTACCTTGAAGTCTATCAACGAAAAAGACCTGAAACAGATCATCGCTTACTTAATGAACTCTGGTCTGACAAGGGCATTCATATAGTCACGGTATCCAGTAACGAGGTCCTGAAAAACCTGTATGATATGCTGGATAAAAAAGGACAGGATGCACTGCTTAATACACCATTGATTGTACCCGGCCATCGCTGCGCGGAACTGGCAACTCAACTGGGATTTCGAAATCATATCGAAATCGCCACGTCGGCTACCGATGAATCCATGCTGGCTGCAATCATAAATTGGCATAACCACCGATTACTCTCAGACAAAGAATAATGTCATGGCAGAAAATACAGACAAAGCACTCATAGAAGCAACACCCGAAGAACCCACTACTACAGCCGCTAATAATAAAAAATCAGGCTTGGGCATTACGCTGTTCGTTTTAAGTCTGTTGATAGTCATTATCGCCGGCGCCGGTGGCTATTATTTCTGGCAGCAACAACAACAGGCATTGCAACAATCACAACTAAAACTCACTTCCTTGCAACAACAGATTAATGAACAACAGTCGACTATCGGGCGTCTGTCACAATCTACAAACGCAAACCAGCAAGCCGTATCTCAACTGCAATCTCAAATTCAAACCCAGCTGGACGAGATGAAAGAAATCTCGCAACGCGCCATTGCCACCAGTAATCGATCACAACGTGGCTGGTTGTTAAATGAAATCGATTACCTGTTGCGTGTGGCCCATCGACGCTTACAAATTTCGCGTGATATCAATAGCGCCATCGCAGCGCTGGAAGCAGCGGATCAACGTTTGCATGATCTGGGCGATATCAATCTATTCTCTATTCGCAAACAACTGGCTAAAGATATTGCCGCATTGAAAGCATTACATCAGGTGGATGTTAACGGTACCGCTCTCGCCCTGGATCAAATTATTCTGTTAGTGCATGAACTACCATTCAAAACTGCACAGGATGAAATCAAGGCGCAACTTGACGACACCAAACCCGTAACGGTTGAACCTGAAACAGCTCCTGGCTTTATGGATTCAGTTATCAACACCATGATCAATATCGGTGATATCAAAGTACACAAGCGTGCGCTCAAACCAGCCAGCAGTGAACAACAACAAATGCAGATCGAACAATTGTTGCAAACGCATTTATTGTCTGCCCGCCTGGCCGTGCTTCGTTATGATCAGATGCAGTTCACCCATGACATTCAGCAATCACAACAACTGCTTCACCTGCATTACAAAACTGACGATAACCGCGTACAACAAATGCAAAAAGATTTATCGTCATTTACCAGTCTCGTTTTGAATCCTGAATTACCGGAAATGACCACCGCCTGGTCGATGTTGCAAAAGGCACTGATAAAAGAAAATTCCAGTGTAAAGCCGGATAACAGTAAACCTGCTCCGCCGACTACAGACAAAGCATCTAAAGCGGAGGTAATGTAATGAAACGTTTATTACTGGCTTTATTACTCGCTACAACATTTGCGATAGCCCTGGGTTTAACGGCTTACTATTATGGACCCGGTTATGTTGTATTCAGCTATGCTGATTACAGTATTGAAACTTCCCTGATTTTTATGCTGGGAGTATTGGCAATTGTTTTTTTCCTGTTGCATTACGCCATACGTGTTCTATCGGTTCTGTTGCATATTCCCGATTATCTCGGCTTACGTTATTCCAAGCGCCAGGCAGAAAAAGCACGTAACGCTCTGGTAAAAGGCTTGATTGAAATGTCCGAAGGCCGCTTTTCCCAGGCTGAAAAAATACTGCTAAAACAGGCTAGTCATAGTGACACCGCCTTATTGAATTACCTGATTGCCGCCAGGTCGGCACAACAACAGGGCGCCTATGATCGACGCGATGAATATTTACGCCTGGCACATGAATCTACACCTTCAGCTGACATTGCCATTGGTATAACCCAGGCTGAATTACAACTGGCTCACCAACAATATGAACAGGCTTTGGCGACACTTAATCATTTGACAACCATTTCACCTCGTCATGGCTACGTGAAAAAACTTCTGGGCCGTGTGTATCAGCAATTAGGTGACTGGGATAGCCTGGTCAATTTACTGGATGATTTGCGCAAGAGTCATATGTTATCCGAGGATAAATATTCTGAGCTTGAAGTGGAAGCCTATTCGGGTCTTCTAAATAACATTCTAAAACAGAGTGATCAACAACGAGTCAGGGATGTTTGGCAAAAGATTCCTAAAAAATTAAAGGACCAGCCAGAGATCATCAAACTTTATGCTATGCACTTAATGGCAGAGCATCTGGATGATGAAGCCGAACCCTTGCTTCGAAACTTTCTTTCCCATCATTGGCGTGAATCACTGGTGTTATTGTATGCACAACTGAACACCAGCAACCCGCAAAAACAACTTGAATCAGCAGAAACCTGGTTACATGGTCACAGCAGAAGCGCCGCCCTTTTGCTGGTTTTGGGTACCCTGGCAATTAAATCCAAACTCTGGGGTAAAGCACGAAATTATCTGGAGACCAGTATTGGCATAAAACCCTATGCTGAATCCTATTTGCATCTTGCCATGTTGCTGGAAGAAAAAATGGATGAGCCGGAAAAAGCCCAGAAATATTATCAACAGGGTCTCAAACTGGCTATCAAGGAACAGCAAATACAGTCTGATATTTCAGATACGTCACCAACAGATAAATCATCAGCTCCAATGTTGAAGCTGATTCAATAAGGATTTATTTTTTTAGCATTTCTCTTGTGGCATCGGCCGAGTACTCGAATGCATCGGAATAGATGTGATCCTTGTCTGCACCTTGTGCCAGAAATACATCCAGGGCTGCATTGATCATGGGTGGCGGGCCACTCATATAAATATCAAAACCCGATAAATCCTTAAATGCCCTTGCTACGGCTTCGTGTACAAATCCGGTTTCACCCTGCCAGTTATCATCTGGCATGGGTTCAGATAGCACCGGCGTAAAACTTATATTGCTATTACCTTTCTGCCAGGTTTCGACCATATCTTTCATATATAAATCTCGCAACGCCCTGACGCCCATGAACACATGTAATGCACGGTCAAAACCGACATATTGGGCATGTTCGATCATGGCTTTAAGCGGTCCAAATCCGGTGCCGCCACCCATCATGATAATTGGCCGATTGCTATTTTCCCTTAAATAAAACCGACCAAACGGACCTTCCACTCTCAACATGGTTTTCGATGGCATGGTATCGAACAAGTAATCTGTAAATTTACCGCCGGGGATATGACGAATATGAAATTCAATTAATTCATCATTATGTGGCGCATTGGCAATGGAAAAGGCGCGACGTTTACCATCTTCCAGTATAAATTCGACATACTGGCCCGCGTGAAATTGCAATCGTTCGTCACCCGCCAATTTTATTTTCAATAAAATGACATCGTGGCTCAGTTGCTGTTTCTCTTCTACACGGCAACGCAGGTTTTTTATTTGAATGTCTTCCACGGTATCCAGTTCATCAATACTGATTTCAAGATCTGACTGGGCAAGGGCAATGCATAACAAGGTTTTGTTCGTTGCCTGCATTTCATCACTCAGCGCCATTGGCTCATCTTCATAGCTGATATCGCCACTTAACAGGGTAGCAACACAACTACCACAAGCACCACCCCTGCAACCGTAAGGTAATTCAATAGAATGGCGCATGGCTGCATCCAGTATGGTTTCGCCATCTTCGGTTTCGAACACATGACCACTCGGTTGAATCTTTACCTTGAAAGACATATTAAATTTACCCCTACTGCTAATGAACCCTGAATTGTGCCCCATTAATATGCAAAATCAAAGTTTATATCTTTTCGTCTTTAGGCATTTAGCGCCTGTTTGGTATAATTCCACCGATTTCAATTCGGAGTATTTCCATGCCACGAGTCAAGATATTCAGTACCGGACGTTGTCCTATCTGTGACAAAACCAAAAACTTACTTAATAAATGGAATATCCCCTATATCGAAGCCCGTGTGGATACAGATCATGGCGCCTTACGTGAAATGAGTGAATTGACCCAGGGCGCAAGAACAGTACCTCAAATTGCCATTGACGGTAAATGGATCGGTGGCTTTTCCGAATTAACCATGCTGCATATGGATGACGAACTTGATCATCTCATGCAAGAAAGTTGATGGATATATCCAAACTTGTTCTACCAAAATGGGTTAAGTGGATAGCCCAGGATGCCAGTGGTGTATGGTGGGGTTATCAGGTAGAGCCCTTACAGAATCATCATGGGTGGTATGAAAACGAGGTGGGAAAAATCATTGAGCATACCAGCGAAGAATCGAATCCAGACTGGCGTGACAGTTTACAAAAAATATTCTAAGGAAGCTCTGAAGAACTGTCATCTCGACCGAAGTGGAGAGATCTAACGCTTAAGATTCCTCGATGTTGCTCGGGATGACATTTGAGCAGTTATTCAGAGCTTACCTCAATTTTTCTCAGATTATCGAGGTAAATAAAACATAAAGAAAAATACAACAATCGCCAGGATAATAAACCAGCTTACAAATTTAATCCGTTTCAATCTGGATTCACCGGTTTTCTGAAAATGGGATGGTGAACCACAATGTGGACAGGATTCCACATTATCAGCAATATCTTCTCCGCAATACATGCAGCGTACTTTACCCATTCAATCTTTCCAGTTGTTTATTGTGCAATCTAGACAGAGAAAACAACGCGGCTATTGCGCCCAATAAAGCGAAAAACATATCGGACTGTGTATCCCAAACATAACCCTGAGTTCCAAGAAATGATTCGGCTGCCTGTTCAGAACTTAAAGCAACCCACCATTCAATTATTTCATAGAAGGCGCTGATAGCCAGACACACACTAATCACTAATACATTTAACCATTTGCCGATTACCAGAGGTGACGATCTCAATAGTACTTCCCTGGCAGCAATTGCCGGTATAAAACCCTGCGCTAAATGACCCAGCTTGTCGTAATGATTTCGGGTTAAATCAAGTTGTTCTTTTAACCAGTCAAATGCCGGCACTTCCGCATAGGTATAATGACCGCCAATCATCAGAATAATGGAATGAATCAAAATCAAAATATACAGCAGTGGTGTCAATGGGTAAGTTTTGATGGTTGCCCCTATAACAACCACAGCAATCAGTGCCGGGACCACTTCCAGAAACCAGACTTGATAATCTTTTGGATTAATACCCGACCACAACAACGCAGAACAAAATAGTAACAACCATATAATGCGTTTTATATTCATTACAACTTTATAATCTAATTCCAATCATCCCCATAATCATGGGTAATTTCTTCGCCTTTGTTAATCGATTTTATCGCAACAACATCGAGATCATCGCAATAGCAAGCATTCGGTTTCTTACTGTGGTTGATGTACTTGAGATCACAATCGACACGCACTCCCTGTTCACCTACCCACAACACATAAGGTCCATCTTCCTCAGCGGGAATGTATTTTATACTGCCGATGGTTTCTCCTTTTTTAATATCGTTTTTTGCAAACAAACCTTTTCCATGGATACCGCTTTCTTTTACTTCAAATTTTTGTTTAGACATATTCTCTTACTGACAAATATTTAATTGATCCCAGATTTCATCAACCCGTTGCTTTATCTTTTCATCCATCACTATAGGTTGTCCCCATTCCCGGTTTGTTTCTCCATGCCATTTATTCGTTGCATCAAATCCTATTTTTGATCCGAGTCCGGATACAGGAGATGCAAAATCAAGATAATCGATGGGTGTGTTTTCGATTATAGTTGTATCACGAGCAGGATCCATACGCGTGGTCATGGCCCAGATCACATCTTTCCAGTCGCGTGTATTGATATCATCATCCACGACTATAACAAACTTGGTATACATAAACTGTCGTAGAAACGACCACACTCCCATCATTACCCGTTTGGCATGACCGGGATATTGTTTTTTCATGCTGACAACAGCAAGTCGATAGGAACAACCCTCCGGTGGTAAATAAAAATCCGTTATTTCCGGAAATTGTTTTTGCAATATAGGTACGAAGACTTCGTTCAGTGCGACACCCAAAATCGCCGGTTCATCCGGTGGTCGTCCTGTATAGGTACTATGATATATCGGTTGTTTACGATGAGTTATTTTCTCAATGGTAAATACCGGAAACTTTTCTACTTCATTGTAATAACCGGTGTGGTCACCGTATGGACCTTCCGCAGCCATTTCGTCAGGATAAATAAACCCTTCCAGAACAAATTCTGCAGATGCCGGCACTTGTAATTCACTCAGCATACATTGGCATACTTCTGTTTTACTTCCGCGCAATAACCCTGCAAAGGCGTATTCCGATAAAGTATCCGGAACCGGTGTCACCGCACCCAGTATCGTTGCCGGATCAGCACCGAGTGCAACAGCAACTGGAAATGGTTCACCAGGATTTTTTTGTTGCCAGTCTCGGAAATCCAGTGCACCACCACGATGCGATAACCAGCGCATAATGACTTTATTTTTTGCAATAACTTGTTGACGATATATTCCCAGGTTCTGTCGATCTTTATTCGGACCCTTGGTCACCACAAGTCCCCAGGTAATTAAGGGTGCCACATCACCTGGCCAGCAGGTTTGCACAGGAATGGCGGATAAATCAACGGCATCTTTTTCAATAACAATTTGTTGGCAATCGCCGCGAGAAATAACTTTGGGCGCCATATTCAACACCTGTTTGAATATGGGCAGCTTCTCCCACGCATCTTTCATACCTTTGGGAGGTTCTGGTTCTTTTAAAAATGCCAGTAATTTACCAACTTCATGTAATGCATCAACAGACTCCTCACCCATACCCATGGCTACACGTTTCGGCGTACCGAACAGATTGGCCAATACGGGTACGTTACTGCCTTTAACATTTTCAAATAACAGGGCCGGGCCACCTGCTTTTAACGTGCGATCACAAATTTCGGTTATTTCAAGATAGGGATCAACTTCAATCTGGATACGCTTAAGTTCGCCTTTTTTTTCAAGTTGCTCAATAAAATCTCTTAGGTCTTTATATTTCATTCTTAATTCTTTAATTTTGCAAACCACTGTGACGTAACAAGGCATCAATTGATGGTTCCCTGCCACGAAACGCCTTGAACAAATCCATGGCCTTATGTGAACCACCTTTTTCTAAAATATTCTGTAAAAATTCTTTGCCCGTCGCTTGGTCAAACACGCCCTTCTCTTCAAATTTTGAGAAAGCATCTGCGGATAACACTTCAGCCCATTTATAACTGTAATAACCTGCAGCATAACCGCCAGCAAAAATATGCGTAAAACTATGCTGAAATCGATTAAATTCCGGCGGGATAATAACAGCAACCTGACGGCGCACATCATTGAGTAAGGTTTGTATATCTTTAAAACCTGGTTGACCATATTCCATATGTAGCCTGAAATCAAACAGGGCAAACTCCAGTTGCCTTACCATAAACATGGCGGACTGAAAGTTCTTTGCCTTAAGCATCTTTTCAAACAGGTCATCAGGTAATGCTTCACCCGTTTTATAATGTGCGGAAATTAAATCTATGCCTTCTTTTTCCCAGCACCAGTTTTCCATAAACTGACTGGGTAATTCCACCGCATCCCATTCAACACCACTAATACCAGATACAAATAGTTCATTTACCTGGGTTAGCATGTGATGTAAACCATGACCAAATTCATGGAACAGGGTAATGACTTCATCGTGTGTGAATAAGGCAGGATCGTCCCCAACTGCCGGTGTCAGGTTGCAAGTTAAATAGGCAACCGGTAATTGAATGCTATCTGCGGTTTGCATACGACTGATACATTCATCCATCCATGCACCACCACGTTTGTTTGCTCTTGCATATAAATCGAGATAGAAACGACCGCGAATATTTGCGTCTTCATCTCTTATTTCATAAAACAGAACATCCGGGTGCCAACGCTCAATATCGTTAGCTTCATAAATGTGTAAGCCGTATAGACGCTTGACGATTTCAAATAAACCATTAATAACTTTATGCGCAGGAAAATAGGGTTTTAATTCTTGCTGACTAATGCCGTATTCTTTCTGTTTAAGTTTTTCTGAATAATAGGACACATCCCAGGCAGCAAAATCTTTTTGACCATACTCTTTCTCAGCAAAGGCTTTCAGCTCTTCGTATTCTTTTTTTGCCACTGGTACAGAACGTTTTACCAGATCATTTAAAAAATGCAGGACTGCATCGGTTGACTCAGCCATTTTATTTGCAATGGAATATTCTGCATAATTTCTGTAACCCAGTAACGATGCCAGCTGCTGTTTGTATGCAACAATGGATTGCATGTATTCAGTATTATCATAGGTATTTGCTGTAGGTCCCTGATCGGAAGCTCGTGTACTATAAGCACGATACATTTCTTCACGCAGTTGCCTGTTATCTGCATGCATCATTACCGCCAAATAGGATGGTGCATCTAATGTAAATAACCAGCCCTGTAATTTATTATTTTGTGCAGCCTGTTTTGCCATGGCTTTGGCGTAATCTGGAAAACCGGATATTTCTTTTTCATCCTCGATATATTTTTTCCATGCCTGTGTAGCATCCAGTACATTTTGTTCAAACTTTGTTTTAAGAGTGGACAATTCCTGTTTTATTTTCTTGAATTCATTTTTTTTATCATCATCCAGAGCAACGCCACTAAGTTTGAAATTCAGCAGGGCATCTTCCACTGTTTTCTTTTTTGCCTGATTGAATTGAGTGAACGCAGCACTTTCACTTAATGTTAAGTAGGCTTGATACAAACGACTGTTTTGCGCCATTTCAGTAGAATAGTTGCTTATTTTTGCTACGCATACGTCATGGGCCTGACGTAGCTCAGGTGAATTCATTACTGAATTTAAATGCCTGACAGGTGACCATACTCGTGACAAGCGATTATCCATTTCCTGTAGAGGCACTATTAACGAATCCCATGTAGGATTATCAGCGACATCCTGAAGTAGCACTTCCAATTGTTTACGATTGTCATGCAATACCTGATCTATAGCTGGCTCAATATGTTGTGGTTGGATTCTTGAAAATCTTGGAAATGAGGTAATATCTAGTAATGGATTAGTCATGATTAATATATTGATTCAGTAATTTATGAGTATCTTATCTTGTTTTCTTGATTTAAAGAAATAGTCATCTATGCTTATGATACGTTTGGGCGATGATGCCATCGCGTCTAATACCCTTCTCAAATTTATAACTCATTTTTAACTAATCTAATTGATAACGATTGTGTTGACCCCCCCAACAAGGAGTCTCGATGTATGGTTCAGGCTATTATTATTGCTCTATCTATTATTGCAATGCTTTTTTCATCCACAAGTTTTGCCACAACAAAGGAGCTTGGCTGGGTAGGTTGCGGCATAAGTAAGAAAGCTTATATGTCTGATCTGGCAGACGCCTTTGCCTTAGAGAAAGGTATCAAAATCAATATCCAGGGTGGTGGTGCAACCAAGGGCATTCGTGAAGTTGCTGCAGGAACCTCCGACCTTGGCGGTTCATGTCGTTTCCATTTACCTGACAGTGACCAGGAGAAGGACGTTGGATTTGAACCGGTCGCCTGGGATGCCCTGGTGGTGATTGTGCATAAGGACAATCCTGTCTCAAATATTAATCTAACTCAGGTCAGGGATATTCTACTGGGCAAAATTACCAACTGGAAGGAACTGGGCGGAGAGCCTGCACCTATAAAGCTATTTATCCGAAAAGGTAAAATCTCCGGTGTTGGCTATACAGTACGCAAATTGATTTTTGCCAATAGCAATCAGGAATTTGTTGCCACTAAACAGTTTGATTCAACTGGTCCACTTGAAAAAGCGGTGGAAGAGGATCCGCTGGCTATTGCCATCAGTGGTATCAGCAGTGCTCAGCAACGTAATGTAAAAATGCTGTCATTGAATCAACGTACACCGGATTATGACAATATTAAAAGTGGACAGTATGCCCTTTACCGTCCCTTGTTTATAACATTTAGTCCAAATTCACCTAATATCGTCGAAATACGTGAGTTTATACAATTTGCACATAGCGCCACCGGCCGCCGAATTATGAAGAAAAATGGCGTTGTTCCCTATCTGGAGGCGTTACGCTTGGTTATGAAACAGGTCGAGCAAGACAGGCGAGCTCAAAAACTGAGTAATCAGGAAATCACTTATGAATGACCTGATATAGTTTTCTCCTCATAAAAAAAGCCCGAAATTCGGGCTTTTTTTATATGTGGCAAAAAGTCATCAGGTATCGATATTGCTCGCAGAAAGGGCATTCTTTTCGATGAATTCCCTTCTGGGTTCAACCTGATCGCCCATCAGTGTGGTGAAAACTTCGTCAGCAGAAATCGCATCCTCGATTCGCACCTGGAGCATACGGCGTGTTTCCGGATTCATGGTGGTTTCCCACAACTGTTCCGGATTCATCTCACCTAGACCTTTATAGCGCTGAATTCCCAGGCCTTTTTTCACCTCAACAAAGATCCAGTCGATAACATCAGAGAATTTGCTCACTTCATGAACTGTGTCACCGCGTTTCACATAGGCACCCGGTGCCAGCAGGCCATTCAATTTATTACTCAGAGTAGCTATGTGACGGTATTCCGCTGTGGTAAAGAAGTTATGATCCAGTTGAAACAGGTGTTCCAGTCCATGAAGATACTTGGTGACGGTGACACTATAGAAAGGCCCTTCCACAGGGGGAGTTAGTTTAACATCGTAGCGCGCACCGGTGTATTTTGAAATCTTTAATAAATTCAATAACTTATCTGAAAATTCCTGTATTCTTGATGCATCTTGCAGGGCTTCTTCATCCAGAGCAGGTAAACGATAAAGCGATTGCAATATTTCTTCTTCGATACGTCTGGACAAGCGTTTAATGATGGTTTGAACGCTCATATAGTTTTTAGCCAGATCCTCGAATGCGGTTTCGGATATGGCCGGCGCATCTTTTGAAACAAATAACTGGGAACCGGACAAGGCTAACTGTAAAAGATAAGAATTCAGCTCATCATCATCTTTTACATAGCGTTCCTGTTTGCCTTTTTTAACCTTGTACAAAGGTGGTTGAGCAATATAAATATATCCTCGCTCAATCAGCTCCGGCATTTGGCGATAGAAAAAGGTGAGTAATAAGGTACGAATATGGGAGCCATCGACATCGGCGTCGGTCATGATAATGAGCCGGTGATAACGCATTTTGTCTGGATTGTATTCTTCCTTGCCAATACCACAGCCCAGGGCAGTTATGAGTGTTCCGACTTCAGCGGAAGACAGCATCTTATCAAATCGGGCTTTTTCAACATTCAGGATTTTACCCTTCAGTGGCAATATGGCCTGGCTGCGCCGATCTCGTCCCTGCTTGGCAGAACCACCTGCCGAGTCACCTTCCACCAGGTAAAGTTCGGATTTGGCCGGGTCTTTTTCCTGACAGTCTGCCAACTTACCAGGTAAACCAGCAATATCCAGCGCACCCTTGCGTCGCGTCATTTCACGGGCTTTACGGGCTGCTTCCCTGGCGCGGGCTGCATCAATTATCTTACCGGTAATGGCCTTGGCATCACTAGGACGCTCCAGCAGAAAATCATTAATCTTGTCGGCAACGGATGATTCCACTACCCCTTTAACTTCGGAGGAAACCAGCTTGTCCTTGGTCTGGGACGAAAACTTGGGATCGGGTACTTTCACAGACAAGACAGCGGTCAGACCTTCACGGGCATCATCACCGGTGGTGTTTATTTTAGCTTTTTTGGCCACGCCACTGGCATCAATAAACTGATTCAGGCTTCGAGTCAGGCCACCACGGAAACCTGCCAGGTGGGTACCACCATCTTTTTGCGGAATATTATTGGTGAAACAGAATATGTTTTCCTGATAGGAATCATTCCATTGCATAGCCACTTCTACCATGATTCCATCTTTTTCAGCAGTAAAGTGCAGCACCGTATCATGCAGAGGTGTTTTGTTCTTGTTCAAATGTTCAACAAATGAGCGAATACCACCCTCGTATTCAAATATATCTGTTTTGTCAGTACGGTCATCCAGCAGAACTATGCGCACGCCTGAGTTTAGAAACGATAACTCACGCAGACGTTTCGATAAAATATCATAGTGGAATTCAATATTGGTGAAGGTTTCGGAGCTGGGCCAAAACCGAATCTCTGTGCCGGTTTTTTCGGTATCACCAACAACTTTAAGATCAGATTGGGGAACCCCCATCTGGTATTCCTGCTGATGAATCTTACCCTCACGGTTAATGGTGAGCTTCAGCTTCTCAGACAGGGCATTTACTACCGATACACCTACACCATGTAAACCGCCAGATACTTTATAGGAATTATCATCAAACTTACCGCCGGCATGCAGTACGGTCATAATAACTTCGGCAGCAGACTTGCCCTCTTCCTTGTGTATATCCACTGGTATACCACGACCGTTATCGGCAACACTTACTGAATTATCACTATGAATATGGACAGTGATTTCACTGCAATGACCTGCCAGGGCTTCATCAATGGAATTATCCACCACTTCAAACACCATATGATGCAAGCCAGTACCATCATCGGTATCCCCAATATACATACCGGGTCGCTTACGGACCGCTTCAAGACCTTTCAGTACCTTGATATTCGATGAATCGTAGGAAGCCGCTTGACTCATGTAATTCCCCTGAAAAATAGACGCGTCATTATACCTGATTTTCCTGGCCCAAAGTGGCTAAGCACCACAGGAATTCAGTTGATTATTTATTGATTTAACTCGTTCACCACGCCATGTTCCACGTGGAACATTTTAGCGCTGCTCCATGCCCCGATATCCAGCATAGCTGGGTCAATGGAAGTGACAAATAATTGAACATTCATATCTGCCAGGCTATCCATCAATATTTTTCGGTTGGTTTTATCCAGCTCCGCCGGCAAATCATCGTACAGCAGAATACAGGAATGACTGGTGGTTTTTATATATAAATCCAGCTGAGCCAATTTCAGCAGTGCAACCAGCTTTTTCTGTTGCCCCCTGGAGATAGCGGTTTGGGCAGATTGTTGATCAACCTTGATTACCAGATCCGCCCGATGCGGTCCCGAGAGTGTATAACCTTTATCCCGATCTCGGCTTAATGATGACTCAATGAAATCAAAATAGCTCTCCTGTTCACTCCAGCCTTTTTTGTAATCCAGGTGAATCAGGTTATCGGGGAACAGGATAGCCGCATACTTTTCCAGTGACTGCCTGAGTAAGTCGATGTAACGCCCACGAAACCCATGAATATTTTCAGCATGGTTTGCCATGGAATGGTGCCAGATTCGACAGGATCGATCCGATTCATTATTACGTAAGGCTGCATTACGCTGGGCCAGGGCTTTTTTATAATTTCTCCATTCATGAAGAAACGTATGTTCCACGTGGAACACTCCCCAATCCATAAACTGTCTTCGGTACTCCGGTCCCCCGCTGATGAGCTGATGGCTGTCTGGGTGTAAGGCAATGATGGGTAAGAGCGTAGCCAGGTCGGAAATTCGCTGGGTATCCTGCTGGTCGATACGGATATGTTGTTCTTTTCGATGTCGTTGTATGCCAATTTGATGCTGTTGATTTATACCGAGAATTTTAGCAAACAGCCTGAAATGGTCATGATTATGGGTAATCATTTCCTGGGCATGGGTTGTTCGGAAAGAACGTCCGTAACTGAGATAAAAAATGGTTTCGAGAAGGGTGGTTTTGCCTGAGGCATTGAGGCCTGAAATGATATTTAAATTAGCATCAGGTTCGATTTGAACCTGATGCAGGTTCCTGAACTGGAATATCTCCAGAAAGCTAAGACTCATTTAACTAGAGGCGCATTGGCATGATGACATATTTGCAATGGGATTCTTCAGGGAAAATCATTAAACAACTACTATTGGAATCTTTGATATAGGCTTGCACCACGGACTGGCCGGAAGTATTCAACACATCCAGCATGTAATTCACATTGAATCCCACTTCCATACTATCGCCACTATATTCAATTTCCAGCTCTTCATCCGCCTCTTCCTTGTCAGGATTTTGCGCCTGTAGTTTTAATAAATTTTGCTCAAGAATCACTCGTATACCCCTGTATTTTTCATTGGACAGGATAGAAGCCCTGACCAGGGATTGTTTCAATGATTCCCGATCAATGATCTTGGTATTGCCTTCCGCAGCCGGCATAACCCGTTTGTAATCCGGAAAACGACCATCAATAAGCTTGGACG
>JBFHPZ010000010.1:0-18560 GCA_041592495.1 Gammaproteobacteria bacterium
ATTTGGCAAGTAAAAGAGAAGCAAAATTAGCTAACCCAAAAGCCTCTGAAGAGGCATCTCTTTTATTAACTATAAGCCTTATAACTCAAATGCTATTAATCATTGCAATTGCAGCTATTTCTACATACTTAATCAATAGGGGTTTCAATGGCATGAAAGGGCAAAATAATTATCAAGTCCGCCAAAAAGCGGGCTTGACCAAAATCAGGCCGCCAACAGTGCGCCAATGAAGCAGATGTATGCGGCCAATAGCCTTAATTACCAAGAAATGGTATGCTTAAAATAATTAATACTCTACTTTTATTATTTTCCACATATTTAATTACATTATCAAATGCCTGAATCCTGGTTAGTCATAACATCATTAGCTATTTTATGTGCTGCTGTAATTGGCGGTGCTGCTACTGCCTTTGTGCGTATCACTGATAGAAATACACCAGTTGATATAGGACTGCTTCATGGGCGTACAGGTGCATTTGGTACAATGCTTTTAATTCTTTCAATATTCATCGGTAACGAAACTGCATCAACCATAATGCCAGCCATTGGTCTTTTGATTTTAACGGTTATGGGTGGTGTAGCTTTGTACTATATCATTAGAAGAAAGGGTATTTTACCAAAAAGTATCATCTTCATTCATGGTGCTTTGGCAATGAGCGCTGTTTACACTTTATTATTTGGCCTGCCTTTTTAAAAGCAAGCTTATTTTGGCATATGCAAAATAATTATGCCGTTTATGGGCTTGTTGCAAATAATGTATTCCGAAAGACAAAATTCTGCTTTTTTCAGCTACGCATAAATAAACATGCAGATGAATGTCTTAATACTTCGAGAAAAAAAGGCTTAACATGAGAAGCTGCCATCGCTAAAAAGGCGATGGCTTTATGAATCATTCTGGCGTACTGTTGTCAAATTCATTCAACTTAACCATTACTAATGTTGGATGACGTGACATCTCCAGTTTTCGCTGGATGTCCTAGGCAAGATTGTTTATATTAAACTTTATTGTTAATTCACGTTTTAATCTCCAGGCATTTGTTCAAGTTCGAAACATTGTACATTTCGTTTATTTTGAGAACCTGCATATAAACATCATGAGGGACTAACAATGGCAATTACATTACCTGCTTTACCCTACGATAAAAAGGCTCTTGAGCCCCATATCAGTTCTAATACGCTCGACTTTCATTATGGAAAGCACCATAACGCCTATGTAACCAACCTTAACAAGCTTATTGAAGGCACAGACCTCGCAGGCGAATCACTTGAAACTATAATTAACAAAACAGCTGGTAAGCCTGACAAAGCCGGTATTTTCAATAATGCAGCCCAGGTTTGGAACCACACTTTTTACTGGCATTCATTGAAACCTAATGGTGGAGGTAAGGCTACGGGCAAAATTGCAGACAAAATAAATGCTGATTTTGGCAGTTTTGATAATTTTAGCAAACAACTGAAAGACGCAGGCCTGACTCAGTTTGGCAGTGGCTGGGCATGGCTGGTCCTGAAGAATAACAAACTGGAAATCATGAAAACCCCGAATGCCGATACACCTATCGCTCATGGCATCAAACCTTTGCTAACTGTGGATGTCTGGGAGCACGCTTACTACCTCGATTACCAGAATGCACGTGGCGATTATCTTGATATATTTCTTAAACACCTGGTTAATTGGGATTTCGCCAATTCGAACCTTGGGTAATCTATATGTCACCGCATAAGGCCACATTAAATTGTGGCCTTATTTTAAATGATACCCTATTCAACTATACACTTTTAATAAGCCCTATCCTCTACTGTAACAGTGCATGTAACTCAATTTTAAAAGTACATACAAATGCATACAGTCATTAATCCTATCCATTATAACTTCAGACCCAAGTCTTGCGATTTGTTAATCTTCATATTTTCTTCATTGCTGATTATCACCCCAATGAAATTATGCGCACAACCAGAATTTACTGGGGGGATTACTACAACATTTCAGACCAGCAGTGATACTCGCATTGATGACGAAATTACTGCTTCTGCTGATCTCATCTTGACATGGCAATTAAATACAGATGAGTTTTATACTTACATAGAAGCTAATAAATCGCCTAGAAATAAAGGCATATCCAGCATAATTCCCGAAGCTAATGCCGATGCAGGAAGCGCACTGGACAAGGACCTTGATGGCCGCATACAAATTTCTGAAATAGGCTACCGTCACTTCATCGATGACCAACAAATACTCACATTTGGTCTAATTGATGTAACCGCTTATTTTGATCAAAGCCGTATCGCTAGTGATGAGAATTCTCAATTCCTCGGCGTTTCCTTTGTTCAGAATCCAACTATTGAATTCCCTGATTATACGTTGGGCATCATTTATGAGAATTCATTTACTGAAAAAACTATTTTTCGCGCAGCCCTTACCGCCTCGAATGGCATTGCAGATAATTCAAACCTTTCTTATGCCCAGCTTGTTGATGTGGATAATGAAGACAAGGGTGCATTTACTATACTGTCGCTAACCCATAAAAAACAACCTTGGTTATTTCGCGGAGGTGTATGGACGCATACCGCACCCCATGACAGTCTTGATGGCTCTCGTGATAACCTGAAAAATTATGGCGTTTATTTTCTGTCGGGTTTTCAAAAAAACAGTCACGGGATCAATCTAAGGCTGGGGCAGTCCAATGAACTAGTATCACTGGCACAACGGTTCGCCGGGCTAAGTTATCAGTATCGGCAATCACCTTTTGTACTTGGCGTTGGTGCGGCAAAAATATTTATATCAGACGATGACCCAGGCAGCATTGGCAAAGACACTTCTCACTATGAAACTTACCTGAGATATCGAATAAACCAGAATTTCTTCGTTACAGCTGATATACAGTACCTTATTAATAGCAACTTTGATGCTTCGGATACACTACGAGATCATAGACAGAATTTGTATGGCTTGCGTTTGACTTTTGTTGTTGAATAAATAATTCTAGAAACAAAAATGCCTTTAATAAAAACGACTTTCACCCTCGGGGCGAGTTCTAAAAATTCGCAAGGTCCAGAAATATTGTGCAGGACATAGATTCACCGTCTTTTCTATTGCCTGGTTCATTCTGGTGGCATCCGTCACATCTTCTCCTGTTGGAAATTCTTTTAGAGCAGGTAATACATGTATTCTGTATTTGTGCTGTGATTCATCATAACAACTGATGCAGGGCAGCACATTTGCATTACAGGTTTTCGCCAGGCGCCCAAGCACGGGTATAGTTGCTTTTTGCATATTAAAAAACGGTACGAATATGGAGCGATCCTTTCCCAGGTCCTCATCGGGCAGATAGAACATTAGATTACCGGCTCGAACATCTTTTATGATTGGCCGCAAGCCGGCGTCACGAGAATAAATAATAGCGCCAAACCGCGTTCTACCTTTCGCTATAAAATAATTGGTTAACGGATTTTTCAACTCTTTGAACGGGCCTGATATGGGGTAGCTCATGGTGATTGCCGATACCGCCGCTTCCAGTCCAACGCTGTGACTAGTCATTACAATCACGGCTTTTCCAGCGGAAAGACTTTTATCAATGTGTTCTTTGCCTGTTATTTCAATACGCTTTTGAAGTCGCGATTCTGGTGACCACCAAAACAATCCAAGGTGCATGACGCTACGCATTTGCCCACGAAAATGCTGACGCAATATTTCTTTACGCTCAGCAATCGATTTATTTGGGAATACCAGCTCCAGATTTTTTCGTGCTATTCGACGACGTTTCTGGTTTATATTACGAGCCAGGTCACCCAGACTGTTTGCCATAACATCTACCCATGCAGCGGGTAATACATTTACCACATACAGAAAGGCAAGCGATAGCCAGGTAGTCCAGTATTGCGGCCTAAAAAACCCCGCGCTGAAATTGGCGCTATACACCAACGGACTTGTACCGACTTCGCTTTTATTTTTCATGATCTATTTGGCAGCCACCATCATCACCTGATCTCGCAGTCCTTCGTTCATATCGCCGTACTGATTATCTTCACGATAATATAACAGCTGCATATCCTTAAATACCTGGAGTAATTCGCCGCTCTTTAACCTGAATTCCGGATTTGATGGTCCACGCCCATTACGTTGTTCACCGCTGAAGGTTTGATAAAACAACAAACCACCGGGTTTCAATGCCGCATAAATATTACGCAGTGTGGATCTATGTAGAAAGAAACTGACGACAACAACATCAAACTCGGTGTTTGTTGGCGGATCTTTCTCAAGATCACGAACCTCTGCCGTCAATTGCAGATGGTTCTGCTCTGAAAATGTTTTGAGTTTTTTGATGGCAACCGTTGATGAATCCCATGCTGTTACAGCATAACCATTGCTGGCGAACCAACGTGCATTGGCGGCAAATCCACAGGCATAGTCCAGCACCTTGCCGGATTTTGGAAGCAGATGTTGATTTATGGCGAGTACGGGCGTGATTTCACCGGATTCAATCTCGCGTATTGAATAATGTTTATTCCAGTCAGGCATAATTTTATTTTCGCCAGAAGGCGGGTGTAAATAAAACTAACAGGGTAAAAATTTCAAGACGTCCCATGAGCATAGCAACACATAATACCCATTTAGCAAAATCACCTAAGCCCGCATAGTTTGCACCAACATCGCCAAGTCCCGGACCAAGGTTATTAATAGAAGCTGCTACCGCCGAGAAAGAAGTGACCTGATCAAGTCCACTTGCCATGAGCAACAACATCATAACAACAAATACCGCAACGTAAGCTGCAAAGAAACCCCAAACGGCGTCTATAACAGCATCTGATACCGGTTTTTTACCAATTTTTACCACAACCTGCGCATTGGGATGTATGAGTCGCATCATTTCTCGCATGCCCTGCTTTAACAGCAGTACTACGCGAATGACTTTCATGCCGCCGGCAGTGGAACCCGCACAGCCACCGATGAAACTGCTAAATAGTAATAGCACCGGTAAAAACCCCGGCCATAAATAAAATTCTGATGTGGCAAATCCAGTTGTGGTGCCAATAGATACTGCGTGAAAAACGCCGTGTCGCAATGCATCTTCCAGATTATCTACACCCGAGAAATACAAGTAACCAACGCAGATGGTGGCAACGGTGAACAAGATTTGAATGTAGGCTTTGAATTCCGCATCGCCGGAATAACTTTTTAGCGACCAGCGCCTGAAAGCGATAAAGTGCAATCCAAAATGCACACCACCCAGAATCATAAAAACCACCGCAACAGATTCAATGACTGGATCATCAAAGTATCCGATACTGGCATCATGTGTTGAGAAGCCACCGATGGCAACGGTTGAAAAACTATGCGATACCGCGTCAAACAAACTCATGCCGGCAAACCAGTAAGCCACAGCGCAGACAGTAGTCAAACTAAGATAGATATACCAGAGTGCTTTTGCAGTTTCGGTGATACGTGGCGTAAGTTTATTATCTTTAACCGGTCCCGGTGTTTCTGCACGATATAACTGCATACCACCTATACCCAACATGGGTAAGATCGCTACGGCCAAAACGATAATACCCATGCCACCCAGCCATTGTAATTCCTGCCGATAAAACAGGATGGACTTTGGCATGTCATCCAGGCCTACCAGCACTGTTGCACCCGTAGTTGTTAATGCTGAGATCGATTCAAATATGGCATCGGTGACGCTGATATTCAGCGGCTCATATAAAATAAACGGCAAGGCACCGGTTGTTCCCAGTACAAACCAGAACAGAACGACAACAACGAAGCCATCTCGAATGCGCAAATCTTTTTTAACTTTTCTGACCGGCAGCCATAGAAACGTTCCGAATCCCAACAGATACAGATAGCTGTACAGGAATGCTTCACTGGTACCATCCTGAAACCAGACATCCATTAACAGGGGCGGTATAGAGGTGATGCTGAACAGCATCAACAATATGCCAATGATTCGCTGTATGACACTAAAATGCATGGCGTTTTAAATGAATGTTATGCCTACCTGGAACAGGCGTTCGACTTCGTTGATTTTGGATTTATCCACAAGGAACAGTATGACGTGATCTTCTGCTTCGATCACCGTATCGTGATGCGCAATGATCACCTGCTTGCCTCTAACAATAGCTCCCAAAGTTGTGCCTTCGGGCAGCGGCACGTCTTCAACCTTGCGCCCCACAACCTTGGATGTATTTTCATCTCCGTGGGCAATAGCTTCAATCGCTTCGGCGGCACCGCGACGTAATGAATGCACTGCAACCACATCACCACGACGTACATGTGTTAACAAAGCACCGATAGTGACCTGCTCAGGCGATATCGCTACGTCAATGGCATTCTGGCTTTCCATCAGATCCACATAAGCCGGGCGATTGATGATGGACATAACCTTGTGACAACCCAGGCGTTTGGCTTGCATGGCAGAAAGTATATTGGCTTCGTCATCATTGGTAACGGCTACGAATACATCCATGCTATCGATATTTTCTTCTATCAATAATTCTTCATTGGCAGAGTCGCCCAGTAATACGACGCTCTTGTTTAAAGATTGTGAAAGATGATGAGCACGCGTGGGATCGTTTTCGATAATTTTAACTTGATGATTTTTTTCCAGTCGTTCCGCCAAACGTTTACCGATGTTGCCACCACCGGCAATCATGATGCGTTTGCTTTTTTTGTCGACGCGACGCAGTTCTTTAATGACATGACGGATGTGTTCGCGTGCAGCAATAAAAAATACTTCATCGTCTGCTTCCACCACGGTGTTACCCATGGGAATAATGGCCCGACCACGACGATAAATGGCGGCAACGCGGGTATCGATATTCGGAATGTGTTTGCGAATTTCGCGCAATTCATGACCTACCAGTGGTCCGCCATAATAGGCGCGCAAACCGACAAGCACTGCCTGACCATCGGCAAAATCAAGCACCTGTAGTGCACCGGGATATTCAATAATATTACCTATGTAATTGGTAACGATTTCTTCCGGGCTGATAAGAACATCGATAGGCAGCGCATTGCCTTTAAATAAATCCGGATGAGCGAGATATTGTGCGGAGCGAATACGGGCGATTTTGGTGGGCGTGTGATGCAATGTCCAGGCAACCTGACAGGCAACCATATTGGTTTCGTCACTGTTGGTGACTGCTATCAGCATGTCGGTATCTTCAATACCGGCCTGGGAAAGAATATTGGGATGGGCTGCATTACCAACTACGGTCTGTATATCCAGCCGATCACGTAATGCGTTTAACAATTCAACACTGGTATCGACCAGTGTGATGTCATTGGCTTCCGAAGCCAGATTTGCCGCGACCGATGATCCAACCTGGCCGGCGCCGAGTATCAGGATTTTCATGGCGTTCTATTTAGTTGTTTATACCCGTCCGACATTATATGCCGGGTAATTATGGTACCCAGTCGGGTCCAGGACACTGGCGCGAAGTGTACGCCATTACTTCCTCTAAGTTTAGGGTTTTTTCCTGAGCAATGCGTAATAAAACCCATCCATATTATTCTGGCCCGGCAGAATCTGTCGGCCGTGGGGCCGTGATATACCCCAATCTGCATCAATATTGATTTCCATGGCATCCCTGGTGGCATCAAGAAAAGCCGCAATCCGGTTTTCATTTTCGTCCTTGAACACAGAGCAGGTTACGTAAAGCAGTTGACCGCCGGCTGCCAGCAGAGGCCAGATGTGTTCGAGTATGGCTTGCTGTGTGTCTGCCAGCCGTACAATATCATCTGACTGACGCAATAATTTTATATCCGGATGACGACGAATCACGCCGGATGCCGAGCAGGGCACATCCAGCAATATATGATCATATGTTTTGCCATCCCACCAGTTCGCCGGTGTTAAAGCATCACTGCATAACAGACTGGCATGTAAACCCAGGCGCTGTAAATTTTCTTTGACCCGTGACAAGCGTTGTTCAGATACATCCATGGCCGTCATTTCAATACCCGGCTCAAGTTCCAGCATATGGGCTGTTTTACCGCCGGGTGCCGCACAACAATCCAGCACCCGTTGTCCAGCTTGCAATTGCATTAAAGGTGCAGCCAGTTGTGCACCGGAATCCTGTACTGAAAACCAGCCATCACTAAACCCGGGCAATTCGGTGACATCACAGGCCTGCGCCAGCCGTATGGCATCGGGGGCTATAATGTCTGCTGCTACTGTGAGTTGCTGCAGATAAGCTTCAACTGATATTTTTTGTCGATTGATACGCAGCACCATTGGCGGATGCTGGTTGTTAGCTTCAAGAATACTTTGCCACTGTTCTGGCCAGTCTTGCTTTAAACGTGAAATTATCCACTGCGGATGCGCGTAATGCGCCTGCTCATTGTTTTGCAAGGATGATTCCAGTGTTTGTTGCTGACGAATAAAATTGCGCAGCACACCATTGGTCATTCCACTGGCCCAGTTTTTCTTTTGTTTTTTCACCAGATCTACGGCCGCATTAACCGCAGCATAATCCGGTACCCGTGTATCCATCAGCTGAAACATGGTCATTAACAAAATCAGACGCACATCATCGTCTTTTGTTTTAAGCGGTTTTTGCATTAATCCATCGAGCATCACATTGAGACGCCAGTACCAACGCAGCACGCCATAGACCAGCATTTGCACGAAGGCCTTGTCACGATTTGACTGAATAGTTTTGAGTGTGGCGGGCAATGCAGTGGACAGGGACTCTCCCTGTAATACCTGCAACAAAACACGCAAAGCGTACAAACGCGAACCTGCACTGGTTTTGTTAGACACCTTGTTATCCCAGTTGCTGGCCGGTGAGATCATGGGCATTTACAAAATCACTCACGGCCATGGGTTTACCTCCCGGCAGTTGCACCCGGCTTATGCGCAAGACACCTTCACCGGTGACCACATCTATGCCTTCCTTATTACACCGAATCACGTTCCCGGGCTGCGCCTGACTGGTTTCTGCTATTACAGTAGCATTCCAGATACGTAACACCTGTTCACCATTTTTATGTAGCAAGGTTTGCGCTACTGGCCAGGCATTGAAAGCGTGAACTTTTGCGGAGATCTGTTGCGCAGTTTGTTGCCAGTCGATAATGGCTTCAGCCTTTTGTAACTTGTCTGCATAACAGGCATCGTTATCGTTTTGTTTTTCGGCTTGCGTACTGCCGTTGATGATGTGCGGCAATGCTTGCATCAAGGCATCGGCACCCATGACGGACAGGCGATCATGAAGGCTGGACCCTGTGTCGTCTGCGTTAATCGGGCAGCGGCTTTTCAACAACATGTCACCGGTATCCAGCCCTACATCCATTTGCATAATAGTGATGCCGGTTTCCTTGTCACCTGCGAGAATGGCACGTTGTATAGGTGCCGCGCCGCGCCAACGTGGCAACAATGAGGCGTGAATATTGATACATCCAAGTCGTGGCGCTTCCAGTACGGCTTTAGGCAATATCAATCCGTAGGCCACCACCACCATCAAATCAGCATGCAAATTTTGTAACTCGGCTTGTGCTTCTTCAGATTTCAAACTCAGGGGCTGGACTACCGGTATCTGATGCTCGAGAGCGACTTGTTTTACCGGGCCCGGTGTGAGTTTGCGCCCACGACCCGCCGGTCGATCCGGCTGGGTATATACCGCAACCACCTGATGTTCAGATTGCAGAAGGGCTTTTAAAGGCGGGACCGAAAAATCCGGCGTACCGGCAAAAATAATTCTCAGGGTTTCGGACACGATTACATTACTGCCGCAGTTTTTTGTTTTTCGAGTTTTTTCTTGATGCGATTACGTTTCAGTGCGGATAAATAATCCACAAACAGCTTGCCTTCCAGATGATCCATTTCATGCTGGATACACACCGCCAGTAAATCACCGGTTTCCAGTTCGAACGGATTGCCATCCCGATCCAGCGCCCTGACCTTGATATGATCGGCACGCACCACAGTTTCATAAATGCCGGGCACCGACAGGCATCCTTCTTCCCTTTCTTCAATGCCATCTTTGGCAATAATTTCGGGATTTATCAAACACAGAGGTTCATTCTTTTCGTGAGACACATCAATGACGATAACCCGCTTATGTACATTTACCTGGGTTGCAGCCAGCCCAATACCTGGCGCGTCGTACATGGTTTCAAACATATCGTCCACTAACTGGCGAATACTGTCATCGATATTTTCCACCGGTTTTGCCCTGGTTCTCAGGCGTTCATCGGGAAAATGTAAAATTTCCAGTTTGGGCATAATCTCAACCTGTCTGTCGCATCACAAAAAATAACAAGATGTTTTCAAAACTTACTTCAATAACTGAAGTTTATCAGCTAAACTCTTGAAAACCACGGATAAATATGGGGAATCTACCTTGGATATCAGAGCCATCAGGACCCGATTCGGACTTCCTGCACTGCTGATGTGTACTGCAGCAATCATGTCCGCCTGTTCCAGTGCGCCATCGCAACCTGTTGTCACTCAAGACACCGAAATGCAGGCCGCCGAGCCTGTTGAGGCATCTGCGAGCATGGCCGAAAGCGCGGAAGCCGCACCGGTGGCCGCAGAATCGATTCGGATCAAGGCTGATTATCCCAGAGAGTACATCGTGAAGAAAGGGGACACACTGTGGGATATCTCCTCCATGTTCCTGAAAGATCCCTGGTATTGGCCCGAGATCTGGCAACGCAATCCGCAGGTTGCAAACCCGCATCTGATCTATCCGGGTGACATACTGACTCTTATATATATAGATGGCCGACCACAAATAAAAGTGCTGTCACCTGAAGCAGGCGAAGATGTCATTCGCCGCGAATCCACCGATGGCGCAGGTAAAAAGGTGGTAAAACTGACACCGACAATACGTAGAAGCTCTCGCGCTGCCCATATTCCAACTATTCCCAGTGATGCCATTAAGCAATTCCTGTCACGCCCCAAAGTCATCACCAAAGAAGAACTTGATGCCGCACCTTATATTGTGGCCAGTGATGAAGCCCATTTGATTCTGGGTAGCGACAACAGGGTTTATATTCGCGGTGAACTGGATAAGGAACGCGTGCGTTACAGCGTTTATCGCCGTGGTGACGAATTCGTCGACCCTGTCAGTGGCGATATACTGGGCTATGAAGTGATTTATGCCGGTGAAGCTCGCATTGATGTTTATGGCGAACCGTCCACTGCCACTCTGACATCTACCAATCGCGAAATCCTGGTGGGTGATTTCCTAATGCCCACAGACAAGAGCGATATCAGCTATCAGTATTACCCCAAGATTCCCAAGCAGGAAGTGAATGCCCAGGTTATTTCACTGTTTGATGCCATCTCCAGTGTGGCCAGCTACCAGATCGTGGTGCTGAATAAAGGGGCCTCGGATGGTCTGGAGGTAGGACACGTACTGGCCTCTTATTACCGTGGTGGCGAAGCCCGTGATAAATACCTATCGCGCAAAACCATCCCCCGTGGCCAGGAAGACAAGCTCACAGTATCTTTGCCGGATGAACGCAGCGGCCTGATGATGATATTCCGCACCTTTGATCGTGTAAGCTATGCCCTGATTCTGGAATCTACCCGCGTTATCCGTAAACTGGATGTGGTGAAAAAGCCCCGATAACCCAACTTCGGTATTTTTTGTATAGGGATGTACAATGGCACTCATGAACGACCTGCCATCGCGGCTTGCATTGCATCGCTGCAATCTCCAATCAAATAAATTACTGGATCTGCTGGACCACTTCGGTTCAGCAGATGCCATCCTGGCCGCCTCCTCCACTAAACTGACAGAACTGGGTCTGGGCAAAGACGCCATTGATCGAGTACGTCATCCCGATACGCAAGGTGTTGAGCGGGACCTGGCCTGGCTGGACAAGCCCAATCACCAGGCTTTATTCATAGACGATGATGCCTACCCCTCCCGACTGAAAGCCATTAGCGATCCGCCTTATATGCTGTTTGTACTGGGTGATAGCGATTATTTGCACCAGCCCCAGCTGGCCATGGTGGGTAGCCGAACACCCACAGCCGCTGGCAGACGAATCGCCCATGACTTTGCCCGTCACCTGTCCAGCGCCGGCCTCACCATTACTAGCGGTCTTGCCCGCGGCATTGACGGCGCCAGCCATGAAGGCGCGCTGGAAGGCATTGCCGGCACCGTGGCCGTCATCGCCAATGGCCTTAACCGCATTTACCCCCCCAGCCACGTCAAACTGGCGGAACAGATTTCGCAACAGGGCTGCATTGTCTCCGAATCCCCCATCGGGACTGCGCCCCACAAGGGATTATTCCCGCGGCGCAACCGTATCATCAGCGGCCTCAGCATTGGTACCCTGGTGGTTGAGGCTGCAAAAAATAGCGGTTCATTAATTTCGGCCCGGCATGCTATGGAACAAAACCGGGAAGTTTTTGCCATTCCGGGTTCTATCCATAACCCGCTGGCACGGGGATGTCATAGCCTGATCCGACAGGGGGCAAAGCTGGTGGAAACCGCGGATGATATTCTGGAAGAACTGTTGACACTGGTAAATCTTCCTGCTTCAAGCCATACTAGCACCCAATTTAAACAGGCCAGGGCAGAAGAAGAGCTTGATTCTGTCTATCAAAACCTGCTGAATTGCATGGAATTCGAACCCGCCAGTATTGATGAGCTGGTCGAGCGCAGCAAACTGAATGCCGCTGAAATTGCATCCATGTTGCTGATTCTTGAATTACAGGGGTTTGTAGTATCCGATCATGGCCGCTACTGTCGCACCGGCTTGAAAGCTTGAGAGAGAAGTAATGAAACAAAATGTTGTTGATGTACTGATGTACTTGTTCGAAAATTTTATTGGTGATGAAACAACTGCTGACCCCGAACGAGACTTCGTCATTAACCGTCTTGAGCAACTTGGTTTTCCGCAGCATGAAATCATCAAGGCCTTCGACTGGCTGGAAGACCTTGCCGATGTCGAGCTGGATGAAGCCCAACACCAGCCAAACAAATCTATTCGAATTTACAGTGATCAGGAAAAACAGCTAATCAATACTGAATCCGTCGGTTTTCTGATCTATCTGGAAGAAAATAACATACTGACCCCCGCCACCCGTGAACTGGTGATGGACAAGGTTGCAGCACTCGATACCGAGCTGGATACAGAGCAATTAAAATGGATCGTTATGATCGTGCTCTATAGTTATCCTGGCGAAGAAAATGCCTACGCATATATGGAAAATATGGTTTTCGACCAAATTGTGAACTATATGCACTGATGATAGTAATAACAATTATATAAAAAGTGCCCATGAGCAAGAATCTGGTCATCGTAGAATCTCCGGCCAAAGCAAAAACCATTAATAAGTATCTCGGCAAGGACTTTACTGTTCTGGCATCGTATGGCCATGTGCGCGATTTGATACCGAAAGAAGGCGCGATTGATACCAATGGCGACTTCAGCATGAAGTATCAACTGATCGAGAAAAACGAAAAGCATGTTGATTCCATCAAGAAAGCCCTGAAAAAAGCCGACGCACTTTATCTGGCGACTGACCTTGACCGCGAAGGGGAAGCCATTTCGTGGCATTTGTATGAATTACTCAAAGAAAATGGCGAACTGAAAGACAAGGAAGTGCATCGTGTCGTATTCAATGAAATTACCAAACGCGCCATTCAGGATGCAATTCAGCATCCACGTAAACTTTCCATGGACCTGGTTAATGCACAACAGGCGCGGCGCGCGCTGGATTACCTTGTAGGCTTTAATCTTTCGCCCCTGTTGTGGAAAAAGGTACAGCGCGGACTATCTGCAGGTCGTGTACAAAGCCCGGCGTTGCGCCTGATTGTCGAGCGCGAAGAAGAAATCGAAAAATTTGTTCCACAGGAATACTGGAGCGTTGAAGCCGAATCTGAAAAAACCGGCAAAACCTTTAGCTCCAAATTACGTTTGTATCAAAACACAAAAGTTGAGCAGTTCAGTTTTACGAATGACAATACTGCACATCAGGTACAAAGCACGCTGCGCAATGCTGCCTCTGGCTCACTCACTGTATGCAACATTGAAAAGAAAGAACGCAAGCGTAATCCTGCGCCCCCGTTTACAACATCGACATTGCAACAGGAAGCCTCACGCAAATTACGTTTCTCCGCACAACGCACCATGCGTACCGCACAGCAATTATATGAAGGTATCGACATCGGCGGCGAAACCGTTGGTTTGATTACCTATATGCGTACCGACTCGCTGACACTGGCACAAGATGCGCTGGATGAAATCCGTGGTTTTATCCATGAACGTTACGGCAAGGACAACCTGCCGGGTGAAGCGCGCATGTACAAAACCAAATCAAAGAATGCCCAGGAAGCGCATGAGGCTATACGCCCCACTTCCGTATTGCATTTGCCGGATGCTATCAAATCCCATTTAACGCCAGACCAGCATAAACTTTATGAGCTGATCTGGAAACGTACCGTTGCCTGTCAAATGATTCATGCCACTCTGGATACCCTTGCGGTTGATCTTGAATGTGGCAAGGGTAATGAATTCCGCGCCAGTGGCTCCACCATACGTCACCCCGGCTTTATGGCTCTGTACATGGAAGATAAGGATGACGAAACCAGCAGCGACGATGATGAAAAAATTCTGCCGCCGATGGAATTAGGCGAAAAAATCAAACTACTGGATATACATACGGATCAGCATTTTACCGAACCACCACCGCGCTTCACGGAAGCCAGCCTGGTAAAAGCCCTGGAAGAATATGGCATTGGCAGGCCATCAACATACGCAGCCATTATTTCCACTTTGCAGCATCGTGAATATGCCGAGCTGGACAATCGTCGTTTTATCCCCACCGACATCGGCCGTATTGTTAACACTTTCCTTACCCAGCATTTTACCCAGTACGTGGATTACGATTTCACCGCCAAACTGGAAGATGAACTGGATTCCATTTCTCGCGGCGAAGAAGACTGGGTGCCCCTGATGCGCTCATTCTGGAAACCCTTCAAGGAACTGGTTGACGACAAGGATGCCAATGTCAGCCGCGCCGATGTTGCACAATCACGATTACTTGGCACAGACCCTGTTACCGGCAAACCGGTTACCGTACGTATGGGCCCCTATGGTCCATTTGCACAAATTGGTGACAAGGATGATGAAGAGAAACCGCAGTTTGCCAGTCTGCGCCCGGGTCAACGCATGGCGGAAATGACACTGGATGTTGCGCTGGATTTATTCCAGTTACCACGCAAACTCGGTGTCACCCCCGAAGGTGAGGAAGTGACCACCAATGTCGGTCGCTTTGGCCCCTATGTTAAGTTCAATAATACATTCGTCTCTATCAAGAAAGAGTTACAGAACCAGGGCATAGACCCCTATAACATCACCCTGGAACAGGCGCTGGAACTGATAAAAGAGAAAAAAGAATTTGAAGCCAATCGATTTATTAAATCATTTGAAGAAGCTGGCATTGAAGTACTCAACGGTCGTTACGGCCCCTACATCACCGACGGCAACAAGAACGCCAAGGCGCCAAAAGATAAAGACCCGGCAAAACTGACTCTGGAAGAATGCCAGAAATTATTAGCAGAAGCACCGGAACGTAAGGGCCGGAAAAAAGCTGCTGCTAAAAAGAAAGCTGCGGCTCCTAAGAAAAAAGCAGCGCCTAAAAAGAAAGCAGCCCCTAAAAAGAAAGCAGCTAAGAAAAAGACCGCGAAGAAAAAAACAGCCAAGAAAAAAGCCACGCCTAAAAAGAAATGACATCGGCATTTCAAATCCAGCGCGCGATTGAAATTTGTCGGAAGGGCGGCGTTATCTCTTACCCCACCGAAGCCGTTTTTGGCCTTGGCTGCGACCCTTTAAATGAGTCTGCTGTTAATAAAATCCTGCAACTTAAAATTCGGCCCATGAGTAAAGGCATGATTTTAATTGCAGCGGATTTACAACAATTACTTCCCTATATTGAATGCAGTAACGAGCAACTGAACTTGTTACAAAAAACACCAGAACAACCCACAACCTGGCTGGTCAGAAAATCGCCGGCAACACCGGAATGGATCACAGGTAAGCACAACAAGATTGCAGTACGCATCACTCAACATCCGGTTGCCAAAGCTTTGTGCGAAAACCTGGGACAGGCCATGATCTCGACCAGCGCCAATCCAACAGGACACAAACCGGCAAAGACACTATTACGTGCCCGCCGGTATTTTCATCACCATATTGATTATTATGTACCCGGAAAGACCGGTTTATTGAAAAAACCGACACAGATACGGGATATCGAAAACGGAAACCTTATTCGAGTCTAATCATTCACTACCAGACCACAGTGATGATCCATTTCCAGTTCTTCCAGGGCATCCGACACATAATGTCCCTGTACGCGATCCACACCACAAATTTTGAGTAGCCGTAAAATCTCGGGGCTCTCAACATATTCCGCAACGGTATAGCGTCCAAGTGAATGTGCAACATCATTCATTGCCGTCACGATGGCGCGATCGATTGAGCCACGCGCCATGCCTTTGACAAACTGACCATCAATCTTGACGAAGTCTGCCGGCAAACATTTCAATTGTGAAAACGAACAAAAACCGGAACCAAAGTCATCCAGTGAAAAACGACAGCCCAATTCCTTGAGCTCATCAATAAACGCATTGGCTGAATCGAAATTGGCAATAGCACAGGTTTCAGTGACTTCAAACACTATGCCGCTTGAATACTCGCCGGCATCGCGAATAATCGATTTGATATTTTTCAGGCTGTCATTAGAGTTAATGGAGTTACCGGACAGGTTGATGGAAAATGTAATTTCCGGGCGCAACTGACGGCAACGCTCAAGTCGCATCAATGCTTCCTCTAACACCCAGACATCCACTTCACGCATCAGGTTAAAACGCTCTGCCGTGGGTATAAATGAATCCGGATTATAGAGTACGCCATCATCACCTTTCATGCGCAACAACAATTCGAAATGCAAAGGATTCTTAGGCTTACTGGCATAACGCTGCCAGATCACACCATCCTCTGCCGGCAAATTATTCAAGTTAATGTATTCCATATCCAGAATCGGCTGGTAATGCAACACGAAGCCATTATTCTTTACCGCATCACGCAAGCGCTTGGTCCAGCCAAGCTCGGTACCCATGATGTTTTTTTCATCACTGCTCTGTTCATACATGTGTACCTGGTTACGCCCACTACGCTTTGCAATATGACAGGCGATATCGGCATTAGCCAGAGCATCGCCTGCTGTCATGCCTTTAATGTCCATCATGGCTACGCCGATACTGACATGGATATTGTAAACCTGCCCCGCATGCATAAAGTTATACTTGTCCAGCGCACGACGATGTACTTCCGCAATTTTTTTTGCCTGCTTTTCATCTACATCGCGCAAAATAATGGCGAACTCATCGCCTCCAAGGCGAGCCAGTACATCTTCCTTACGTAAATTAGCTGTTAACAAGCGTGACACATCAACCAAAAGATTATCACCTGCCTCGTGGCCGGCTGTGTCGTTAATATATTTAAAGCGATCGAGATCCAGATAAAGCAGGGCGTTTACTGCAGCACTGCGATTAACACGTTTGATTTCCGTATCCAGGTGATCTTCGAAGAAGCGTCGGTTATTTAAACCGGTGAGATGATCGTGGGTTGCCTGCCAGTGTAATTTTTCTTCCAGCATTTTACGTTCTGAAATATCACGGAAGGCCACAACAGAACCCTGTTGTTTTTTATCGATATGTAAAGGATAAACCGTGCACTCAACCGGCACCGGTTTACCATCGCGATGATGAAATGATGTTTCCCAGCAACGCAATTCAACGCTCTTGCCATAGGCGCGATATAGTCGATCATTGGGTGAAACATCTTCGGTCAAGTTGTAATGAAATGCATCCTTGGCCTGCTGGCCAACCACCATTGCCGCATCTTTCTTACCCATTATTTTCAGTGCTGCCGGATTGACGAAAGTCACATTGCCGTCGTTATCAACACCGTAAACGCCTTCGCCAACGGATTCCAGAATACCGGACAATCGACTGCGTTCCGCTTCAATATTTTTCTGTACATTAATGAAGCGGCTCATGGCTGCGATACGCGCAAGAAATAATTCTTCCGCTTCATTTTTGAACATGCATTCCACAGCCCCGGCTTCAAGACAATCCTTGATGACTTCATCCAGATAGGTGCCAGTGATGACGGCTGTACGAATGCCGGCGGTTTTAGGGTTATCACGTAACTTTTTACACAGCATGTCACCGTTTTCATCCGGCATAAAATAATCGGTGATTGTGACATCGAACGGCTTTTTCTGCGCTTTTTCCAGGGCGTCTTTGACCGACTCGGCGGTTTCCGCAATATAACCGTTACGTTCAAGAAGACGTTTGAAATAATGACGAATACTCACAGAGTCATCGACAAATAACACGCGAATCGGATGCTTTGTATTATCTATTGCCGCGACAACTTCCGATTTGGTTTCCGGTCCCAGCAATTTTTTTAAAGTAGATTTTCCAGAACCGTAAAAGCCTGAAATACATACTTTTTCTCCCGCTTGAATGGTAAGGGAAATGTTTTTCAGGGTTGGCCGGCTGGCATCTTCATATTGAAAGGTAACTTG
>JBFHPZ010000011.1:0-18011 GCA_041592495.1 Gammaproteobacteria bacterium
ATGTTATCGAAAGCGACTTAAGTGGTGATCAAATAATTGATAATGAGTCAATCGTAGTCAAAGATGATAAAAGCACAGGCCTGTCCGAAGTGGTTTATGAGAAACACGGGCCTAATTCCCAGTACATTATTTTCTATTTTAATAAAAACGTGTCATTTGAAGTAATACAGGGTTCAGACCAGAGGAACCTCGCTATTATCGTTTACGGCATGAACTAACATTAGCAGTCATCAAGTATTACTTACATGCATATGCCCAGGCGTTATATAAAAATACTGTGGGTTATTACACTCGTGGTGTGTTCATGCACGAATGTTTTTGCCGCGGAAAATAAGGTATACACCATCAATATTGCATCATCGCTTGGCGGCTTCAAGTCGACCGACCTGCCTAAGGTGAATATTGATAAGGACAAACGTTTCTATACGGTTAAATTCAAATACAAGGATCAGGTGTGGACCCGGCTGCGACTTGGTTTCTTTAATAGTAAAGCCGAGGCCAGTAGTGCGTTGGCTGGTGTCCGTCAGACTTATTCAGATGCGTTCATTGGGCTGGTTCCAGCCAGTGAAGTAGATGAGTCTAAAAAAAGCGAAATCCAGCGAGAAGTGTATCCTATTGAGTATCTTGTTTATAACGCAACCAAAACCTTGATAGTCGCTGCTTCGAAAATTGAAAAACCAGGAAAAACAGAAGCTAAGCAGGTAGAAGCTGCTGAAGAAAAGCCAAATGTTATAGAGCCGGATAACTATTATGTTATAAATCTAAAAACCGCGAGTAACCTGGATGAGTTTGAGAGGATTATCGGGCACGATATAGTTTCAAATCATGCATTGTATATATCAGAGCTTGAGATTGATGGTCGAAAATGGTACCAGTATCGCATTGGTTTCTACATTGAGAAGAATCAGGCCGAAAAAATTACTAATTCGCTAATGAAAGATTTTCCATTAGCCAGAATCATCATCATTTCAAAAGAAGAGAAAAAGGTAGCTACCGATAGAATTCGAATGTATTCCGCTGTAGTTTCACCCAAGCTCAAAATTGCACCTAAAACAAAGCCATCAACAAGCGATACTTACCAGGTCCTCATTAAGCAGGGAACCACTGCTTTATCAGCAAAAGATTATAACGCCGCGATTCGGGCATTTACTGAGTTATTGAGTTATCCAGAGAATCAATACACCATGGATGCTCAGGAGTTGCTTGGTTTTTCATATGAATTAAACAAACAAATAGCCAATGCCAGAACAGAGTACGAACGATATATCAGTCTTTATCCGGAATCCAAGGGGGCAGTGCGTGTACGCCAACGTCTTGCCAGCTTGATTACTGCGCGCAAGGAGGCGCCCGGTGATTTACGGGAAGCCGAAAAGAAACAAATTGAAACCAAATGGGAATGGTTCGGATCACTATCTCAGTTCTACCGTAGAGATACCAGCAGCCTGGATATAAGTACAGACACAGGTGTTACTACCATTAACACCACGGACAAACGCGTCAATCTGTCTGAAATTGATACCATATTGAATGTTAACAGTCGTCTTCGTAGCACGGATTATGATATTCGCACGCGTTTCACCGGTGGCCATACCTATGATTTGTTAGCGGATAACCAAAGCAACGAAGCGCCGATAAATGAATTGTATGTTGATGTGCTCGACATTAAGAATCATCTTAATGGTCGGATTGGAAGGCAATCCAGTAGCAAGGGTGGCGTACTGGGTCGCTTTGATGGTCTGGATGCCGGTTATCAAATGTCTGACTGGTTTAAAGTCAACATGACAGCAGGCTATCAGGTGACATCTGTTTATCATAGCGCCGATACGGATTCCTTTTTCAGAGGTGTAAGATTTGATTTTGGAACATTCTTTAATGCCTGGGATTTTAGTCTTTATTATATAAAACAGGATGAAGGCGATATTGTTGGTCGTGAAGCTGTTGGTACCGAGTTCCGCTATTTTCATCCAAGACGTTCATTGTTTGGTTTGATCGATCATGACATCCTGTTCGATATTACCAATACCATTTTACTGAATGGATCCTGGTCGGTAACGAGTGATACCAGCCTGAACGCAACAATCGATATTCGCCAGTCGCCAATCCTCACTGTAAGAAATGCATTACAGGGACAAACATTTACATCTATCAATGAAATGTTGACGGTTTTTACCGAAGCAGAGATTCTGCAAATTGCACAGGATCGCACTGCTGAAGTAAAAACGTTTATCCTGGGTGTTTCTCATACATTGTCTGAAAGCTATTCAATGAATATAGACATTACATCGACAACCATATCCGCGACAAAAACATCAGCCGGTGTGGATGGCTTGCCCGAAACAGGTCCGGATTATTTCGTTAATACTCAGCTCGTCGGCACCAGTGTTTTTACCCAGAATGATACCAGTATCATCGGGCTCAATTTCAGTAATACAAGTACCTCGGACTCCACCTCGGTGCAATGGAATTATCGTATTCCCGTGACCCAGAACCTCAGAATGAATCCACGCATATCTGCCACACAACGCGATAATACTGACGGATCGAGTCAGAACATCTGGGGCCTGGCTTATAAAATGGATTACCGCTGGAAACGAAATACATCCCTGGAATTTGAGTTTGGCAGTGAAACGTCTGATAAGACACTGGTTGCCGGTGAGGAAAAAAACCAGGTTTATTTCCTCAATCTTGGCTATCAATACAACTTCTAATTTGCTGAATCAGCAATGATGATTGCGGTGCCTTGTTTGTATCTGTGTCCGAATCTAAGCAGATTAAAGTTAAGCAAATCGAACACAATATACCGGTGGCAGGAAGCCGCTGATTTGTTGCCAGTGATCACCCTGGTCTTCGCTGATAAAAAGATTACCGGTAGTGCTGCCAAACGCGAGATGATCGCCGGTTTCATCAATATCAAGACAATGGCGGTACACAAGATCATAAGCATGTTTTTGTGGTAAGCCGTTGCGTAATACTTCAAACGATTTGCCGCCATCGTTTGTGCGACTGACCACCAGCTCACCATTTGCTGCATAACGTTCATCGTCACGTACTCCGGGAACGAACCAGGCGGTATCCGGTTTCCGGGGATGTACGGCAACGGCAAAACCGAATGCCGAAGGTCGCGCAGTTTCAATTTCTTTCCAGTGACGCCCGCCATCTGTGCTACGAAATATTCCATTGTGATGTTGTATCCAAAGATGATCCGGTGAAGATTTGCATTGCACCACACGATGGGGGTCCTGGATTTTGGGATTGTAAACATCTTCCGGTGGTACATATTCAGCACGCATACCTTCTCCGTGACAATCCCATTTTTTCCCGCCATCAAAGCTGGCCCAGACACCACCACAGGAAACACCGATGCGTATGGTATTGCTATCTTTGGGATCGACCATAATGGAATGTATGCCGGGGTAATCCGCACCGCCACCCGCCCATAGTTTCCGATCAGGATGATTCCATAAACTTTCAACCAGTTGCCAGGAATCGCCGCCATCGGTGGAATGAAATAATCCACCCGGCAGGGTTCCGCACCAGAGTTCATTTTGATTTGCGCCACATTCCAGTGACCAGATGCGTTTCAGATCCCAGGGCAGGGATGTTTGCCGGATTGGGTCAAGGTCTATTTCGGTCTCGGGTTTGGCTGGGTATTGCGGTGTGGCCGGATCGTCCCATGTTTGACCGCCATCACGTGATCGTTTGAGCTTAACGCCGTAATGCCCATGTTCGATGGCGACATGCAAGGTGTCATCGCGATCTTTTAACAGCATGGTAACCGGATTGCCCAGCAAGGCGGCATGGTTGATTTCCCAGTCCTTGCTATGCTTTTCAACTATGAAGAAACCCTTACGGGTACCGACCAGCAACTGATGTGACATTGTCTTATCCTCCAGATAAAGCCTGAAAAACAAACACCTCACTTTTTGGCCTGAGCTTGTCGCTGAGTTTCCGGCGATCCTGTATGTTCAGTCCATCCACAATCACCCTGACATGTTTACGAACTTCGCCCTGGTCATCCAGTACATAATGACGTACCTCGGGCCATTGTGAAAAATACTGATTAAATAATTGTGCAATGGTCGTGGCTGGTATATCCGCTTCGGGGCAGGCGGTTTGGCGAGACAGGTTAGCGGTGAATGACAAATGAGCCATGCTGAATAGAGTAGCAAAGTTAATGCTGGCTAAAACCACATAGAATCAGGTGTCAGAGCATCATGATTTGTTAATAAATAGCTTGTAAGAAACGATGACAAGAATCGGGTGTCATTCAAAATTAGATGGCACTAGACTGTAGCGATGTGATGAATGGTTCGTGGAAGGGTGATGGGACTGAACGGTAAATCAAGCGATTATGATCGGGTATGCAAAGCCATTATATTTCTGCGCGAACACCGGCACCAACAACCTGATCTGGTAACATTATCTGCGCAACTGGGGCTCAGTGAGTTTCATGTTCAGAAGTTGTTCAGTCGCTGGGCTGGTATAAGCCCAAAACGTTTTTTGCAATTTCTGACTGTTGAATTTGCAAAACAGCAAATGGCAGTGACGGGTGACTTATTAAGTTTATCCCATGAGGTCGGCTTATCCGGCCCGGGGCGTTTGCATGATCTGTTTATAACACTGGAAGCCATGTCACCGGGTGAATTCAAGAATGCAGCGCAGGGCATCAACATATGTTATGGCCTGGGAGAAACACCTTTTGGCCTGGCCTTGATTGCAACAACCGACAGGGGTGTGTGCCATCTTTCGTTTATCGATCATTCGGTATGCGATCAAGCCATTCAGCAATTAAAAACAGCATGGCCATCTGCACAGTTTGAAGTGGATCATAAAATCGCTTCGACCTTACTCAGGAAAATTTTCAATCCTGAAAATATCAAACTTAACAAGCCGGTTTCATTATGGGTGAGTGGTAGTAATTTCCAGATTCAGGTGTGGCGAGCGCTGTTGCAAATTCCATTTTCAGGCTTGCTTAGCTATCAACAGCTGGCAAAAGCTATGGGTATACCAAAAGCCTCTCGCGCAGTGGGTAATGCCATTGCACAGAATCCCGTGGCGTATTTGATTCCCTGTCATCGTGTATTACGGAGTAGTGGTGAATTTGGTCAATATCACTGGGGTGAGAATCGCAAGGCGGCGTTGATGGTATGGGAACAAGGCAAGGCATATAATCAAGGAGTCGAGCCTTGAAAGATATTTTGCAATCACATCAATCTTCATTGATCAATGCGGTACTTTTTCGCTTAACGGTCGATACGCCAATCCATAAAACATTTCCAGATAGCGTCGAGTTTCATTGCGTTCAATATTGGTGACATATTTCCAGAAGCCATAAATACGCGATAAGGTCATCATGCGTTCGGCATAAAGTTCCCATGTGTAATTTTGTTTAACACGTTTAAGGGCGTTTTGCGAAATGATATCCCAGTAGCTGCTGTCGGTTGCGCACTTGCCCATGAAATCCGCAATTTTTCTTGCGACATCTGCGCCGTGATTGGGGTCTATGTGAAAACCTGATTCGCCATTAATGATAATTTCCAGTGGTCCACCATACTGGGTTGCAAAGGTGGGTAATCCGGTTGCCATGGCTTCAATCACTGTAAGGCCAAAGGCTTCAAACAAGGCTGGCTGGATGAAGGCGCCTTTGTGATCGGCAATGACACGATAAAGTTCACCGGACAATTTTTTATCAAGGTGAACGCCAAGCCAGCGAACCTGATCATCCAGTTGATACTGATTCATTAAATCATGCATGCGCTGAATTTGTTGTTGTTCTTCACGATCACTGGAAAGGTTTTGATCTATATGGCCAGCGATGACAACCAGGTTTGCACGCTCGCGGAGTTCCTCGCATTGGCCAAACCATTCAACCAGACCGGAAATGTTCTTGATGTGATCGAGTCGCGCCATGGTGAATAATAATGGCTTGTTAGTGTCTTTGAGTTTACCGCGAGCCTTGTCGAAAGGATCACCAAATATCAGTGAATTGATTTCATCATGTAAATGATTGAGCCTGCGTTCCTTATTTGTGTAAGGAAAATAAATCAAATCATCAGCGCCAGGGGATACGATATTGAATTTGGGGTCAAATACATCAATGCCATGCACGACGCGATAAAGTCCGGGCATGGTGTAGGATTGATAACTTTCATATTGGCCAACACTGTCTTCACGCCCTGCAATTTCCTGGTAGGTGCTGGTGATAATGAAGTCTGCTGCATTCATCGCAATTAAATCTGCAGTGAACTGGCAGGCAAAATGATAAGCCTCGTCATTGTCCTGCCAGTACAAATCCGAATATAGATATTTTGCTTTTTCCAGTGCATGGGCAATATTGCATTGAGTCACATCCAGGTTGTGTGCCAGCATGGTGGCAACCAGATTGCCATCGGAATAATTGCCTACGATCAGATCGGGTCTTGTTCCAAGCTCTTCCATTAACTCCTTGCCAACATCCACGGCAAAGCGTTCCAGGTAAGGCCAGACGTTGAAACGGGATATCCAGTGATTGATGATTTCGTTTTGTTCATTTTTGAATGGCACACGGAGTATGCGTGCGTGTTCGGTGCCTTCAATCGGTTCTATGCGCTGATTGCAGGATGTATTGCCGCTTTCTGGAATCAGTCTTGTTATGACTATGATCTGGGGTTCAATTGCCAGGCCCTGTTGCTGAAGGCGACGACGCATTTCTCGTTCAAGCGAACGCACCTGATCAAGTATGTAAACTACCTGGCCACCGGTATCCGGTAATCCCAAAACATCTTTCTGACCAAAATAACCATGGGGCGACAAGATGGCCAGGTTAAATATCATCGGTATACGGCTGAGGAATTTCTCCAGCGTGGTCGGGTCGGGTGCTTCAAGAATTTCTGATAACAGAAGCATGGTATCACGCGTACGAGCCACCGTATCTCCCCAGCCGGGTTCAAAGCCCAGTTCCCTGAGTTGAGGCTGTACTTTCTTCCAGCTATGTTCGGGATTTTGTTTGGCCAGAATTTCATCAGCTCGGCGCAGGGCATGTTCCAGATCGGATAAGGTTACAATTTGATCGTTAAGCATCAGTTGTACACCATCGTATTGGTGAACCTGGAGAAAACCCAAAAGTTTACGATTACCTTTGGGTGTATCTTCAAATAACTGGCTGGATAAACGGCGGTTAAGAAATTCAACGCCATGACCGATGGAACGTGATTCTTTTAATTTTGGAAATTCCCTGTTAAAGGGCGACATATCCAGTTCAAGAATCCAGCTTGGTTTGTTATTCAGGATATGTTGTTCTTTGAATGCAAGAAACTGCTCAACGGGTATTTCCTCAAGCGTCATATCATCGATATGAAGCCGGATGTAATGCCAGCGAGCAATGCGTGGTCGAATCGATAGATATATCCAGGGTGCTTTGGTGATGGCTTCCTGTGAGTAATGTATGGTTTCGGCGAGTGGGCTGTCGTTAAGCGCCGCATATTTATCCTGGCTGGCGAGCTCCTTTAAAATATCGATTAATTCCGAGCGTAGCAGCAGGCTGTTATCTTTTGATAAATAAGTATGCAGCAGTGCCTGCGATTCTTCACGATATTGTAGTATGAAATTGCTTAAGCCCTTGTGTAGCATAAAATGCCTTGTTGAATTATCAGGAAGGTATTTTTATTTTTTCAAGGAAGTTGTAGTGGTGCATTCCCTCGATAATGCCGCGTGCAAAATGCTCTTTTGCAAAATAGATTCGGGGTGAGTTACGTAACTTTTCCAATTCCTTGCTGTAGTTGCCCACAACAACACCCAGTGTATTTCCCAGTAACATTTCTTCGTCATTACCGGAGTCACCGGCAACCAGAATCGATTCGCAAGGGATATCCCAGCGCATGCAAAGATGACGAACAGCGAGGCCCTTGGATGCGCGCACCGGCAGGAAATCCAGGTAGGCTCCATGGGAATAAATAATTTTTGCATGCAGGTCAATTTTTCGTAAATGCTTTCTGATTTGCCCGATAGTGGGTGCTTCATCCGGATCTATAAAAAAACTGACCTTGTGGTCCCTTTGTTCTGTTTGTGGTTGCAGGCGTAAACCGGGAATGACTTCCATGGCCTTGCGCAGTTTCTCGGGATGCCAGCGATAATTGATTTTTTGATACCAGCTCTCATCATAAGACATGCTGTTGCCATAATAGATTTCAGCGCCCACGGCAGTAATAAAAATATCAGGTACAGGAACGCCCCATTCTTTTAGTATTTTTTTTGCACTATCAATACGGCGACCGGTGGCAATGGCAAAGCCAATACCACTGTTATGGTCGTGGATCAATCCCAATAGTTCATTTAAACCTTCTTTGTCACCCAGCAAGGTATTGTCAATGTCGCATACCAGTAAACGATCAATCTTCGGTAATCGACTTTTGGTTTTTTGAATAAAACCAATACGACGTTTTTTGCTGATAATTTTTTTGATGTTGCTGACATATTTTTCAGCATGACCTTCCCAGGTGTAATGCTGTTTTGTGCCTTTGATGCCATTTTGAGACCAGCTTTTCCAGCGTTTGCTGTCACTTAAAGCATCAAATAGTGCGGCACCCATTGCATCTGCATCCAGTGGATCGATCAATATGCCGTTTTTACAATTACCTATAATATCTGCCGGTCCGCCATCATTGGTTGCGACAATGGGTGCGCCACTGGCAGCAGCCTCAATTAAAGTCAGGCCAAACGGTTCGGTTAATGCCGGATTTACAAAAACGCCTTTAGTTTTTGTAGCCAAACGATAGAGGTCCGGGACATCATTCGGCTTGTGGTGTTTGGGGTAGGCAACCTGGCCGTAAAGATCGTACAGATCGATCATGTTCAGGACATTGCCGAGAACTTCCTGCGCACCCTTATCCATGGTTGCAATATTGTCGCGGTTACCGGCGATGACCACCAGGTTGGCAATTTCTCTCAGTTGCGGATTCTCGGCGTATGCCTTGACCAGTGTTTCTATATTTTTCCTTGGATCAGGTCGGGATATAGCGAGAATCATGGGTTTATTGGGATTGTCGAGAAAACGATTCAGTTCCTTTGCAATCGGCGGTTCTTTCCATGCGCGCAGTGGTGGATGAAATCGTTCGATATCAACGCCGGGAGGAATGACCATCATACGTTTGGGATGATAGTTTTCGTACTGGCTGTATTGTTCGTCCACTTCCTGACGTGTGCTGGTTATCACCATGGATTCATTGCCGAGAGTAATTTCTTCAGCTTCAATACGTTGTTGAAGATGATATTGACGTTCAATACGTTCTTCGCTTAAACCATGATCCAGCAGGCGTTGTTTTTTTACCCGGCCTAATGAATGTCCGGTATGAATTAAGGGCACGCCCAGTAATTGTGACAGATGTGAGCCTACTGCACCGGCATCGGCATAATGACTGTGAATGATGTCCGGTGTTCGGCCAATCTTGCGCAAATAAGTGATGGTGTTATCAACGAGGGCGTCAAGGTGTGGCCACAGGCTTTCTTTTTTTAAATAACGTTGCGGGCCACAGGGAATACGAACGATATTAGCTTTGGGTTCGAGTATTTCAAGTGGTTGTTTGTAGTCGTCATCTACTTTAGGGTCATTGATTAATCGTGTAACAAGATCAACTCGTCCCACTTCGGGATGTTTGGCCAGGGCGCGGGCCAGTTCAATAACATATTTTATCTGGCCACCGGTATCAGCATCCCGTCCCAGTTCCAGGTTATGGCCGCGGACAAGGCCATGTACACTGATGAGGAGAATATATAAGCCATCATCTGATTTCTTTGTCATTAAGTGCCCATTCCATTTTTAATTGTTTGTACATGTTGTGATTAATAGCTGTGGCTCCCTGTTGTGCACAAATTCGTGCTGCGAATTGCAAGGCACGTTCGAGCATGATTTCAACAGGCCATTGTTGTAGCAGTCCGGTGACTATGATGGAGCTGAAAGCATCGCCGGCACCCACGGTATCGATTAACTGGCTAACTGTTGGTGGTGATTTTTTAACAAAATTGTGGTCATCAATAATTACGGCCCCATCGGCGCCTAGCGTCACAATCAGTAAGTCAATCTTGTGCTGTTGGCGGAAATTATTTGCGACTTCATCGATAGTATCATTATTGATTTCTTTGCCTGTTAATAAGGCAAGTTCATCGTTATTCAGTTTTACCCAGCGAGCTTTATCCAGCAATGTGATTGCATCCTGTTTTTGCCACCAGGGTGATCGCAGGTTGATGTCAACAAACAGTGGTATGTTGCTGCTAATCAGTTGTTCAAGTGTTTGTTTTGATGTGTGGCTACGGAGGATCAAGGAGCCACAATAGAGTAGAGGTGTAGATGTCTGGGAAATGGAATGAATGATCGGTGCAAATTCAATATAGTCATAGGCTTGATCAGGTACAATTTCAAAACTTGGTTGACCATTGTTTAAGGTGACTTGAACAGTTCCTGTTGGATGGTGTTGATCACGCTGGATGTATTCGGTATCCATGTGCCATTGCTGCATTAATTGCATAATGCTGTCGCCCGAATCGTCATTGCCAATGCGTGATATAAAACGGGGATTTGCACCCAGGCCGGCAAGATGCCAGGCAACATTGAATGGGGCGCCGCCGAGGATTTTCTGACCATCCGGGAATCAGTCAAAAAGTACTTCGCCAAAGATGACAGGTGATTGTATGGTCTTGTTATTCGTCATTATATTTTTTTGATGCGATGACCTCATGTTTGCCTTAAAACATAATGCAAGTCATGGTGCAGCGACTTGAAATCATCTTAACATAGGCGGCCATGGTTTTCAGTCCGCTTATCTCAAGCGGGAATCAATCAATTATATTTTTGTTCGAAAGCGTTATGACTTCAGCAAGATTTAAACTTTCACAGTTGTTAATAAATCATTTTGTGCGATTCCCTGCACAAGTATTTCATATATAAATGCCTGCTCATTTAGCGGTTTTGACTTGTCTTGCATCGAGGGGGATAAAAATGTATGATGTGCATCAATTTTACAGCGGGGTGCCCCTTGTCTGTTATGACAAGCGCCACTATCCGGGAAACCGGACCGCATGAGCTGATTACATGGGCCCCGTATTACGGGGCCTTTTTGTTCCGGTCTTGGAATAGCTGTTTTAGGGGGCAAATGCCCCCTTTTTAATGGTGCTCGAGTTAATGGCGGCAAAACATACAAGTGATATCTGGTCTTTGATTGAACCTGTGGTAACCGGTCTGGGTTATGAGGTGGTGGATATTGAATTCAAGCCCCACCCCAAAAACGGTTTGCTTCGCGTGTACATCGATCAGGAAGCAGGTATACAGCTGGAGGATTGTGAAGCGGTCAGTCGGCAATTGAGCGCCATGCTGGATGTTGAAGACCCGATTCCAGGGCATTTTAACCTTGAGGTGTCTTCACCTGGTCTGGATCGTCCTTTACGTAAGGCAACCGACTATGAGCGTTTTGCAGGTGAAATAGTCAAGATCAAAATGGGTATGCCCGATCTGAAAGGCCAGCGTAATTACACTGGCAAGCTGATGGGCGTGAAAGATGATGAGGTCATGTTGGAGGTCGATGGAGAAATCCTGCATTTACCTCTGGGTGGTATAGATAAGGCGCATTTGGTACCGCAATTTTAGTAATACGGAGCCGGTTATGAATAAAGAAATTCTGTACGTGGTTGATACTGTTTCGAATGAGAAGAGTGTCGATAAGGACTTGATCTTCGAAGCAATCGAAGCAGCCCTGGCAACAGCAACACGTAAAAAACATGCAATGGATATCGACGTTCGCGTTCATATAGATCGCAAGACCGGCGACTACGACACCTTCCGTCGCTGGGAAGTGGTTGAGCCACAGGAAAATGGTGGCCTGGAAAATCCATTGCGTGAAACCACCCTGGAAGCCGCCAAATACGAAAAGTCGGATGCGGAAATCGGTGACTTTATCGAAGAACAAATCGAATCAGTTGAATTTGGTCGTATCGCCGCCCAGACCGCCAAGCAGGTTATTGTGCAGAAAGTACGCGAAGCCGAACGTGCTCGCATCGTCGATGCCTTCAAGGACAAGGTTGGCCAGCTGGTGATGGGTATAGTCAAGCGAGTTGAGCGCGGTAACGTCTATATTGATCTCGGCGACAATGTGGAAGCCATTATTCCCCGCGAGGAACAGATTCCCCGTGAAGCCATTCGTCCCGGCGACCGTTTACGCGGTTATCTGAAAGAAGTACGCACCGAAACCCGTGGCCCGCAATTGTTCGTCAGCCGCACCGCGCCGGAATTCCTGGTGGAACTGTTCAAGCTGGAAGTGCCTGAAGTCGGACAGGGTTTAATCGAAATTGTCAGCGGCGCCCGCGATCCGGGTTCTCGTGCCAAGGTTGCGGTGAAGTCCAATGATCCCCGTCTCGACCCTGTCGGCGCCTGTGTCGGTATGCGTGGATCCCGCGTCCAGTCAGTATCGAATGAACTGGCGGGAGAACGCGTAGACATAATCCTGTGGGATGCAAATCCGGCCCAGTTTGTAATCAATGCCATGTCACCGGCTGAAGTGGTATCCATCGTGGTGGATGAAGAATCCAAAACCATGGATGTTGCCGTTGATAATGAAAAATTATCCCAGGCCATTGGCCGCGGTGGTCAAAATATTCGTATGGCCAGCCAGCTCACCGGCTGGGAATTGAATGTCATGACCATTACCGATATGGAAGCCAAGTCTGAAACCGAAGCCAAGGAACTGGTCACCATGTTTATGGAACATCTGGATGTGGATGAAGAAGTTGCCGCCATCCTGGCGCAGGAAGGCTTTTCCAGTATTGAAGAAGTGGCCTATGTACCGGAAAGTGAACTGCTGGATGTCGAAGAATTCGATGAAGATATCGTTAAGGAATTGCGTGGCCGCGCCCGTGACTCCTTGTTAACAAAAGCGATTTCCCGGGAAGAAAAACTGGAAGAACACGAACCTCAGCAAGATCTGCTGGAAATGGATGGCATGAACCGTGAGCTGGCATTCAAGCTGGCTGAACAGGGTGTATGCACCATGGAAGATCTTGCGGAGCAGGCAGTTGATGATCTGATGTCCATCAAGGGCATGACAGAAGAAGCTGCCAGCCAGCTAATCATGACGGCGCGTGCGCCCTGGTTTGCTGATGAAAATAATCAAGAGGTGGGCTAAGTACTGCCACAGGGGGGAGACAGATGTCGAACGTAACAGTTAAACAACTTGCTGAAGTTGTCGGTGCCCCGGTAGATCGTCTACTAGAGCAGCTGAAAGAGGCCGGGCTTGTTGCCGAAAATGCTGACTCATTAATTAGTGATGAGGACAAGCTGAAGCTGCTGGATTTTCTGCGCACCAGTCACGGAAAAGGTGATAGTACAGCTGAAACCAAGCAGAAAATTACTTTAAAGCGCAAGACTACCAGTGAGCTTAAGCTGGCAGGCGGCGGACGCAAAACCGTTAATGTGGAAGTGCGCAAGAAACGCACCTACGTCAAGCGAAGCGAAGCCAGCAGCGACGAGAAAGATGAGCTGGATCGTTTAATGGCAGAAAAGGAGCAGCGCGAAGTCGAGCGTTTGCAGGCCGAGGAAGAATCACGTCGCAAGGCGGAACAGGCAGCGAAAGAACGCGCAGAAGCAGAAGCCAGGGCCAAAGAAGCCGAAGAAAAAGCCCGTGCTGAAGCAGAAGCGAAAGCTGCAGAAGAACAGGCGAAAGCCGCTGTTGAGGCCAAAACAGCCAAAGCGCCGGCCACTGAAGATGCGGCGAAAGCTGCTGCCAAGGAAGCCAAGGGCAAGAAAGCTAAAAAGCATCCGGTTGTAACCAAAGAAGTGGATGCTGAAGAAGGTCGACGCGGTAAACGTGGCGGCAAGCACGAAAAAGATACCCGCTATGGCCGGGAAGAGCTGCATGTGGCAGCCGGCGGTCGAGTAGGCGGTGGGTTCAAGAAGAAACCCAAACGTGACCAGGGCGATGCAGGCAGTCGCCATGCATTCGAAAAACCAGTTGCACCTATTGTGCATGAAGTCAGTATCCCTGAATCCATCAAGGTTTCCGATCTGGCGCAAAAGATGTCCATGAAAGCGGCTGACCTGATCAAGGTGATGATGAAGATGGGGGTCATGGCCACCATCAATCAGGTGATTGATCAGGATACCGCCATTCTGGTGGTTGAAGAATGCGGCCATAAGGCCATTACCACGGGTGAAGATGACCGTGAGAAAGGTTTGTTGTCGACTGCGGAAGAAGCGCTGACCGATATTCAGCCGCGTCCTCCTGTGGTGACCATCATGGGTCACGTTGACCACGGCAAGACGTCGTTGCTGGATTACATCCGTTCCGCCAAGGTAGCAGCCGGTGAAGCCGGTGGTATTACACAGCACATCGGTGCCTACCATGTTGAAACCGACAAGGGCGTTATTACGTTCCTCGACACACCCGGCCATGCGGCGTTTACCGCCATGCGTGCCCGTGGAGCCCAGGCGACGGATATCGTTATCCTGGTGGTGGCTGCAGATGACGGTGTCATGCCGCAAACCATTGAAGCAATTCAGCATGCCAAGGCCGCTGGAGTGCCATTGATTGTTGCGGTCAACAAGATTGACAAGCCGGAAGCCGATCCTGATCGCGTGAAAAATGAACTGGGTCATCACGATGTTATCCCGGAAGACTGGGGTGGCGATAATATGTTTATCAATGTCTCTGCCAAAACTGGTGAAGGTATTGATGCCCTGCTGGATGCCATTAGCATCACAGCTGAAGTGATGGAACTGAAAGCAGCCACCAAGGGCCCGGGTCGTGGTCTGGTTATCGAAGCAGCACTGGATAAAGGCCGTGGTGTAACCGCCACTGTTCTGGTTCAGGAAGGTGTATTGAAGAAAGGCGATATTCTGCTGGCAGGCCAGGAATTTGGCCGCGTGCGTGCCATGTTCGATGAAACCGGTCACCAGATTTCCGAAGCCGGTCCTTCCATTCCGGTACTGGTTCTGGGGCTGTCCGGAACACCGTCCGCCGGTGATCCAACTCAGGTTATGCCGGATGAACGTCTGGCGCGTGAACTGGGTGACAGTCGCCGTAGCAAGGATCGTAATCTGCGCCTGGCGGCTCAACAGCAGGCCAAGCTGGATTCCATGTTTGCCAATATGGGCAAGGGTGAAATCAAGAGCCTCAATATTTTGCTCAAGGCCGATGTGCAGGGTTCCCTGGAAGCCATTCGCGACGCCCTGTTAAAACTGGCGGCGGATAGCGATGAAGTTCAGGTAACCATCGTCGGTAGTGGTGTTGGCGGTATTAACGAAACCGACATCAGCCTGGCGGCGGCATCCAATGCCATCGTACTCGGCTTCAATGTCCGTGCCGATGCTACAGCCCGTAAAGCCGTGGCGGAACGGGGTGTTGACCTGCATTACTACAGCGTCATTTACGATCTCATCGATGAGGTGAGACGTGCATTGACCGGTATGCTGGCGCCGGAATTCAAGGAGCAGATTATTGGTCTGGCCGAGGTCAAGGATGTGTTCAAGTCGCCCAAGTTTGGTCTGGTAGCGGGTTCGCTGGTGACCGAAGGTGTGGTCAAGCGCAGTCGTCCTATCCGAGTATTGCGTGATAACGTGGTTATCTATGAAGGTGAGCTGGAATCATTACGCCGATTTAAGGATGACGTTGAAGAAGTTCGCAGTGGTACCGAATGCGGTATTGGTGTGAAAAACTACAATGATGTTCGCGTGGGTGACCAGATTGAGGTGTTTGATCGTATACAGGTCGAGCGTACACTCTAAGACCTTATTGGGATTGAATGCGAATTATCACCCCTAGAGCTTTAATGCTGGACATTGCCTGATGCCAAAAGAGTTTTCACGTTCCCAGCGTATGGCTGAGCAACTTCGTCGCGAACTGGCCGAACTGGTTCGCGACGAAATCAAGGATCCCCGTGTGCACTGGGTTTCATTCACTGCGGTCAAACTCAGCAGGGATCTGAGCAGTGCCGTGATTTATTGTACCGTGCTCAATGACGAAGAACGTGAGCAGACGGTGCAGGCGCTGAACAGTGCCGCCGGTTTTTTGCGTAAACAACTGGCAGCCCGTATTCGTTCACGCATCGTTCCTCATCTCAAATTCTATTATGATGAAAGCATCGAAAGAGGCTCATCCATGGAAGCACTGATTGCCAAAGCCCGAGCCAAGGATTCGGATTCCGGCTCTTGAGCTGAGTGTTCTACCTGATTTCCAGAGAAAGTTTTATACATGTCCAGGCGTAAAAATAAAGGTCGAGCAGTAAACGGCGTTTTGCTGCTGGATAAACCCATTGAGCTCTCATCCAATCATGCGTTGCAAATCGTCAAGCGTATTTATAATGCCCAAAAAGCCGGGCATACCGGCAGTCTTGATCCGCTTGCAACTGGCATGTTGCCGATTTGTCTGGGTGAAGCTACCAAGATTTCTGCATTTCTGCTGGATGCGGATAAAACCTATAGCTTTACCTGTCAGCTAGGTACCAAAACATCCACTGCCGATGCCGAAGGCGAGGTGATAGAAACTCGCCCGTATGAGCACATCACCCTGGCGGATATCGAGAAAGTTATTCCACAATTCAGGGGTGATATTGAACAGATTCCACCCATGCATTCCGCGCTGAAAAAAGATGGTCAACGCCTATATGAGTTGGCCCGTCAGGGGATAGAAGTGGAGAGGCCGTCTCGGCCCGTTACCATTTTCAGTCTTGAAATCAAGGGATTCGACAATGGCTTGCTGGCGCTGGAGGTGCATTGTTCCAAAGGGACTTATGTGCGTACCCTGGCGGAAGATATTGGTGAAGCTCTGGGTTGTGGCGCCTATATTACAGCCTTGCGTCGAACCAGCGTAGGTCCCTATCAGCAACACATGGTGACCCTGGATGAACTGCGCCAGGTTGCAGATCAGGGTGATGAAAAGCTGGATGCCCTGTTACTTGGGCTGGATACCGGCATAAGTAACTGGCCCCTGGTTAACCTTGATGCTGACAGTGCCTACTATATCAAGCAGGGGCAACCCGTTATTGTGCCCAGAGCCCCGACAGAAGGCCTGGTGAGAATCTATGCCGGCGATCAATTTCTGGGGGTAGGTGAAATTCTGGATGATGGTCGCGTTGCGCCCAGACGCATGTTTAACCTGAAATCAACATCAGCTGACTAGGTATCCGCTTCAGGATCTTATTTCACTGACTATGGTGAGTGAAACCGGTTTGTGCTCGGTGTCCCTTGCGTTACCGGTAAAGGTAATAGACAGGTTTTGATTCCATTTATCTACGGCAGTAAATGACCTGACAGACCAGTTAAGGGTCGCGGTTTCCGTTGCCGGTAACCGTTTGATATTCAGCGGTTGAGCACTGATGACTGAAAGTGTTTCCGGGTTGATACTGGCGGTCAGCTTAAGGGATGACAGATCAACAGACGACAGATTGGTGAGGGCCACAGACAGGATGTGAGTATAGGAACCGTCACTGTTCTTTTGGCTATGGGTAATTCGGTGCTGCATTTGAAAAAGGGTGTTTGAATGTGCTGTCCAGGTGGACAGAAAGAAGCCGGCCAGAGCCAGAACAACCCAGAAAATTTTAAAAATACCCTGTTTCATTATCCCAAAATTTCTCATTCATCATCTATTATGACGGCTGGTACTGTCGGCCTGCGTCGTCTGGGCGCATATTAGTCAAGAGGAAAAGTAAGGGAATCACCTGAACAGGTGAATACGACGACCGGTACCTTGGAGTGTGAACTGTATCTCGATCACCACCAAGAATTATTCCGGTCTTGATGTAAGTCACTGAATTATTGATATTTGTTGCTTTGTTTATTGAATAAAGCCCGAGTCTCGGCCGATAAGTTTCGGGAGATTTATCTGTCTTTACTATCAATCCCCCTGTTTCTTGCTGGATATATTTATCAGTCGGGTCTGTATCTTATTGTTTCCCTGAATAAAACTGTATATAGGGCTTTGGTAGCGACAAAAAAACATGATAAAATCCCGGCTCTTTTTCGAAGGCAAATTCAGTCAGGAGTTATTTCTATGGCA
>JBFHPZ010000012.1:0-16864 GCA_041592495.1 Gammaproteobacteria bacterium
AGCACATGGTGAAGAACGTGCGCTGGATCCATGAATTCCAGCTCAATATGGAAAACTTGAGCGCACCGGAACAGGCTGAACGCTTACGGCGCATGTTGCTGTCAATGGTTGAAGATGTTCGCGTTGTACTCATTAAGTTAGCGTACAGGGTTCAACGTCTGCGCATGCTGGCATCAAGCGACACCGAGGAGCGACAGTACATCGCTCGTGAAACACTGGAAATATTTGCGCCCTTGGCCAATCGTCTGGGTGTGGGCCAGCTGAAATGGGAACTGGAAGATTTATCTTTTCGCTATCTCGATCCCCTGACCTATAAACGTGTTGCAAAATTACTGGAAGAACGCCGCGAGGAACGTGAGCAGTACATTCAGGATGCAGTTAGTGAAATCAAACACATGTTGGCTGATGTTGATATCAAGGCCGAAGTGTATGGTCGACCCAAACACATCTATAGCATCTGGAAAAAGATGTCAGCCAAGCAAAAGGATTTCAATGAACTGTTTGATGTTCGTGCGGTACGTATTACTGTGCAAACCGTCGCCGAGTGTTATGTTGCCCTGGGCCTGGTGCATGGCAACTGGCGGCACATAAAAAAAGAGTTTGATGACTACATAGCCAATCCAAAAGAAAATGGTTATCGCTCCCTGCATACAGCTGTCATAGGGCCAGGCGGCAAACCCTTTGAAGTTCAGATTCGTACAAAAGAAATGCACCAGTTTGCCGAATATGGTGTGGCTGCACACTGGCGTTACAAAGAAGGTTCTGCCAGCGATAGTAATCTGGAAAAAGGTATTGCATCACTTCGTAAATTACTTGATCCCAATGAAACCAAGGACGAAGAACTTCTTGATAGTTTTCATACCGAATTATTTCCGGATCGAGTATTTATTCTGACACCCAGAGGCAAAATTATGGACTTGCCTCAAGGATCTACACCACTGGATTTTGCCTATGCTGTGCACACTGAAATAGGGCATCGTTGTCGCGGTGCAAAAGTGAACGGCCGTATTGTTCAGCTCACCCATGAGTTACAAAATGGTGATCAGGTTGAAGTCTTGACCACCAGCAAGTCTGAACCCAGTCGTGACTGGATGAATCCCAATTTATCGTACCTGAAAACCAATCGTGCCCGCGCCAAGGTTCGTAGCTGGTTCAAGCAGCAGGATCATTCACAAAATCTGGCGGATGGTAAAACAGCATTTGATCGCGAAGTCAATCGACTGGGTTATGGCCATGTTGATGTGCCTGTAGTGGTTAAACATTTCAAATTACAAACGCCAGAAGAAATGTATGTGGCCATTGGTGGAGGCGATATTACCAGTGGCCAGCTTTCATCCGCCCTGCACGATGTCTTCTCGCCCAAAAATATCGATACCATACCACTGGTATCGAAAAAGTCTCATGATAAAAAGAAGACTGCTCATAATGATGAAGTCAGGGTTCGTGGAGTTGGCAGTTTGTTAACCTCGATCTCTAATTGCTGCAAACCCGTTCCCGGTGATGACATTATTGGTTTTATTACCCGTGGCAAGGGTGTTGCCGTGCACAGAAAGGATTGCGTCAATATAATCAACCTGGAAAAAGATAAACGTGAACGTTTAATCGAAGCGGAATGGGGTGGTGAGCTGGAAAAAACATATCCTGTCTCTATCCATATTGAAGCTATTGATCGTCAAGGTTTACTGCGGGATGTCAGCAAGATATTTGCGGATGAAAAAATTGATGTAATGGGCATGAATACCCAATCGAATAAACTGGAACAAACTGCTGATATGACGATCTCGGCGGAAATGGCTGACTTGCAGCAACTGTCACGGGTTATGGATAAAATTTCCATGCTGCCAAATATTGTGAATGTTAGTCGAAGTAAAGCCTAGATAATTCTTTACATACTGCACTGATAATAGCCTATATACATAATGCGCATTCAATCAAATCAACTAAACTTCCTGTTGATAATGGTGGTGATGTTTCTGTCTGTCATGCCCTTGGTTTCTTACAGTGCTAATCAGCCATATGCTGCATGGAAAAACCATAATGATGAAATCAGGCTGGCGCTGAATGGTTTGAAGGGTGATGCCGAACGTGGCCGGCAACTGGTTATAGACCAGAACAAAGGTAATTGTCTTTCCTGCCATCATCTACCTGTTCCTGAGGAAATATTTCATGGCGATGTTGGACCAGATCTGCATGGAATAGCATCGCGCTTAACTATCGGGCAGATACGCCTGCGTATTGTCGATGAAAAAGTAATTAATCCGCTTACCATCATGCCGGGGTATTATCGGCACCCGGACAAGTTGCGTCTGGTGGCAAACGAATATGCTGATAAAACCATGTTGACTGCGCAGGAAGTTGAAGATGTGGTTGCGTATTTAATGACCTTGAAATAATTCTTCGGGAAATATCTCAGTACCCTATGTTAAAGCCGGGCCTTACACTGTTTGTGCTATTAATTGTCAGCATTGCATATGCAGAGCAACCTGTGTCTGGTTATGAATTTTTAACACCTGAAACTCGCGCCATGCAGGATGATGATTTTGAGAACCCTGGCATGTCTGCCGTGGATGATGGGCGTGCACTGTTCCATCAATCCAACGCAGATGGGAAGTCCTGTGCCGGTTGCCATGGTATAAATGGCAGCAAACTCAGTACAAAACATATTGCGAAATATCCGGTGTACAGTAAAGAACTGCAACGTCCAATTACATTACAGCGTCAAATCCATTTGTGTTGGGAAGATCAACTGGAAAACATTCCATTGATTTACGATTCTAACGATTCAGTTGCACTGGAAACCTATGTGCGTTATCTGGCAAGAGGAGAGGTTGTTGATGTTGATATCACCGGACCAATGAAGCCGTTTTATGACGCTGGCGAAGAATTATATAATATGCGTTTTGGCCAGATAGATATGGCATGTGTTCATTGTCATGTATATCACCAGGGAAAACGTTTGCGCGGCCAGGTATTATCGCAAGGGCAAAGTAATGGTTTCCCGGAATACCGTTTAGGTAGTGGCCGTATTACCAGTTTACACCGACGATTGAGCGAATGTTTTGTGTCGTTTCGTGCACAGCCATTCTCGTTTGGGTCGGAAGAATTAATCAATCTGGAAGTGTATGTGCACGCCAGGGGCAATGGTTTGAAAATAGAAACGCCAGCAGTGCGTTACTGAGAACTATTTTTCAAGAAGCTTTTTAGTTGTTCTGCAGGGACCGGTTTACTAATGTGATAACCCTGTGCGATATCACAACCCATTTCACCGAGGCGCTTAAGTACATTCACATTTTCCACGCCTTCCGCGGTAACGCTCAAACCCAGGTTATGTGCAAGGTCAATCGTCGAGCGTACGATAACCTCGTCATCCGGGTTTCTGATCATATCCATCACGAAAGAACGATCAATTTTTAATTCACTCACGGGTAATTTCCGTAAGCGGCTCAGGGAAGAATAGCCCGTACCAAAATCGTCAATGGAGAGATTGATGCCCCGTTTACGTAAACGATTCAGTATGTCTGATAATCTGTCATATTCTGATAGAAATAAATTTTCGGTAATTTCAAAAAGCAGTTGGGCGCCTGTCGCTTCATCAGGTATCAATGTTTCAACCCGGGTTATGAACTCGGGATTAACCAGTGACTGGGTTGAAATATTAACTGCAATTTTTACGTTGTGTCCGGCACGTTTCCAGTCATCGACCTGTTTAAGTGCTGTTTCAATGACCCAGTAGGTGAATTTGTCGATGAGACCGTTTTGTTCCAATGAGTTGATAAAAATAGTCGGAGGAATCTGGCCTCGTTCCGGATGTCGCCAACGCGCTAATGCTTCAACACCTGCCAGTTGCAGGTTGTTGATATTGATTTTTGGTTGATAATGCAATTCAAACTGGTTTTCTTCAAATGCCTTACGAAGATCGACCGTCATGGTGAGTTGACCTAATGACGAAGTGTCTTCTTGCGGGTTATAAAGGGCAACACCACGTTTTTGTTGCTTTGCAGTGTACATGGCCTGGTCGGAATGACGCAACAGGGTGCTGATATCTTCACCATGCATTGGATAAATGCTGATACCCATACTGGCGCCAACAACGATTTCAGTTTCCGCAATATTGAAAGGTTTATTCAGTATGTCCAGAAAATAATTTGCTCGCTGCATCGCTGTTTCTTCACTCGTAGCAGGCAAGATCAGTACGAACTCATCACCACCCAATCGACTGAGGGTTTCATTTGCATTTAGATGTTGCATAAATCGTTGAGCAATCAGTTTAAGTAATTGATCACCCTGCTCGTGACCCAGGGTTTCGTTTATATTTTTAAAATTATCAAGATCGATCAATAGCAGGCTGATGGTGTGTTTGTGTACTTTAGCCAGTGAAACATGCTGTGACATACGATCACGGAATAGTGAGCGATTGGGTAATGAGGTGACGGGATCATACAGCGACAGAAACTCCAGTTCATGATTACTTTCTGATAACTGTCGATTTAATCGCTCCAGGCTCAGCTGGTAGTCCGCCATGAGCTGGTTCGCGTCCTCGACTTTTTGATAGGACATGGCATTTTCAAGAGAAATGGCAACAATACTGGCAAACATGGATAGCAGGTTGAGATCACGTCGATCAAAGTCGAGACCATTTTTTTTTGTTGATACCCGATATGCCACCAAGAAAATGGTGCTTACCCATCAAAGGTATCATGATGACGCTAGCTGCTTCCTTTTCCCAGAGATTGCGTTCGTCTTCGCTGAGTTCATCCAGTACACCTCGCCACCAGGGTCGCTTATGACGCCACACCCAGCCGCAAATGCCGAAATCCATAGGCAAAGATTCACCAATTATTTCCCGTGCATTTTTTCCAGCGCCACCCCGATAGGTATAGGTTTCCAGATTTTCATCTACGATGGGAATCAGCAGGGTTTCAGCATGGATTAGTTCCCGGGCACGTTCGGCGACCAGCTGGTAGATCTTGTTGATATCGAGTTCACTACCGATTTCATTGAAGGTCTTTTGCAATAATTCGATTTCAGCTGCGCGATCCTGAAGGTCGCTTTTGATGTTTACGAGTTCTGATAGCTGGAAAGGATGATTGCTACTCATAATTGAATAAATGGGCCCGTATTGTTTGTTACAAGTTTAGTACATGAATTTCATAGTTAACTTATGAAATTGAATTTCTTATGAACTGGACAGGATCAGTGATGCTGTTCAATTCACGGTTTGCGGACAAACTTGCCACATTGTTTTTCATGTTAATGGTATTTGTCGATTTGGTTAGCTGTTAAAAGTGACAGGTTGGCCGGAAATGACAAGTTAATTAGTCAGCATGTTTAAGGCATTGCTGATGGAGTGCCAGGGTGGCGAATCATTGATTCTATAGTTGGCTAAGAAATCTGGCATTGCTGACAGCGCACTACTTATATGTATCAACTGCATTAGATACCAGTGAAATATCTTTTTAAATTAGATATTTAGTAAGTCCATTCACTTATTCATGTGCGAAATTAGTGCAAGGTATTGTAATGCGAATGCTTGATTTGCACCCCTGCTGCAATATGGTGCGACTGGTTATTGAAGTCCTGAAATCAGGTACAGATGTCATAGTCTTGTTAAATATAATTCCTGAAAAAATGAGGGTAAATCTGCTGTAACAAAGTGCGCCGCACTAATTTGATGCGGCTATACCATGATTTGAAGACAGATGATGTTATCAATTATTGGCAATATTCTAAAAATATCAATAACTTAAAAACATGTTTCATTGTGGCACATGTTTTGCTGAAGGAGGGTAAATAGATTTTGCACCATAAGTGGAGTTAAGGTTAATGAAAGAAAAACTGGTTGTCATTGGTAATGGAATGGCTGGGATGCGCACAGTGGAAGAATTACTGCAAATTGCCCCGGAAAAATTTGATATTACTGTTTTTGGAGCTGAGCCCTATGGCAATTACAATCGGATTCTATTGTCACCCGTACTTGCTGGTGAAAAAACCATTAATGACATCATGCTCAATGATCTGCAATGGTATGAAGAAAACAACATAACCCTGCACAAGGGCGTGAAAGTTACCGGTATTGATCGTAAGAAATGCAAGGTGACAGCAGATAACGACCTTGTTGTCGATTATGATCGACTGCTGATTGCAACCGGTTCCGATCCTTTCATTATTCCTGTGCCTGGCCATGAATTACCAGGCGTCATTTCCTTCCGAGATATTCACGATGTAGATCTGATGCTCGATGCCGCAAAAACCAAAAAACATGCTGTCGTCATCGGTGGTGGTTTGCTAGGGCTTGAGGCGGCCAATGGTTTAATGAAGCAGGGCATGAGCGTTACCGTTGTACATTTAATGGACTGGTTAATGGAACGCCAGATGGATGAAGTGTCAGGAGCCATGCTGAAGAAGTCACTGGAAGAAAAGGGCATGCAATTCATGCTCAAGGCATCCACATCGGAAATCACCGGTGATGGAAAAGTCCAGGGTGTGAAGTTTACTGATGGCTCAGAGTTAGCGGCTGATCTGGTTGTGATGGCTGTGGGTATACGCCCAAACATCAGTCTTGCCAAACAGGTGGGCCTGCATTGTGAACGCGGCATTGTTGTCAATGACACCATGCAAACATTTGATCCCAAAATTTATTCGGTAGGAGAGTGTGTACAACATCGTGGTTCGACCTATGGTTTAGTCGCACCTTTGTTCGAAATGGCGAAGGTTTGCGCCAATCATCTGGCAGCATACGGCATAGGTATTTACAAAGGTTCCATCACTTCCACCAAACTGAAAGTTACCGGCATTGATTTGTTTTCAGCCGGTGATTTCATGGGTAATGAAACCACCGAAGATATTGTTGTACGAGATGCCAAGCGAGGTATCTACAAGAAAATCGTCATTAATGATGACAAGATCGCCGGTGCTGTGCTCTATGGCGATACCATTGATGGTGCCTGGTACTTCCAGCTCATGCGTGAAAAAACCAATATCCGTGATATACGAGATCAATTGATGTTTGGCCAGGCGCATCTCGGTGATTCCGGTCATGGTGGCAATGTAGTTGCCAATATGTCTGATGATGCAGAAATCTGTGGATGTAATGGTGTTTGCAAGGGCGATATCGTTAATGCCATTACCTCCAAGGGCCTGTTCACACTGGAAGATGTGCGTGCACATACCAAAGCCTCTTCATCCTGTGGATCCTGCACCGGCCTGGTAGAACAATTACTGGAATCAACACTGGGTGGCGATTATTCTGTTCCTGAAGCAAAACCCCTGTGTGCCTGCACTGAACATACCCATGATTATGTGCGTGAAGAAATTCGCAAACAACATCTCACCAGCATTCCTGATGTGTATAAAAGTCTTAACTGGAAAAGCGAAGATGGTTGTGCGAGTTGTCGAATGGCCCTGAACTATTATTTGTTAAGCACCTGGCCAAAAGAATACAGCGATGATCCACAGTCACGTTTCATTAATGAACGTGCACATGCCAATATTCAGAAAGATGGTACATATTCCGTTATACCTCGTATGTGGGGCGGTATGACCACGCCAAACGAATTGCGCGCTATTGCTGACGTTGCCGAAAAATTTGGACTTGAAACGGTCCATGTCACAGGTGGTCAACGAATCGGTTTGTATGGTGTAAAAAAAGAAAATTTACCAACGGTCTGGAAAGATCTGAATGATCGTGGCCTGGTTTCCGGACATGCCTATGGCAAAGCCCTGCGCACAGTCAAAACCTGTGTTGGGAGAGAATGGTGTCGATTTGGAACCCAGGATTCAACAGCCATTGGCATTAAACTGGAAAAGATGACCTGGGGTTCATGGATGCCACATAAATTCAAGATGGCAGCCTCCGGTTGTCCACGCAACTGTGCTGAAGCTACTATCAAGGATTTCGGTGTCGTGTGTGTTGATTCGGGTTATGAATTACACATTGGTGGTAACGGTGGTGTCAAAGTCAGAGCAACAGATTTACTTTGCAAGGTGAATACCGAAGAAGAAGTACTGGAATATTGCGCAGCTTTTGTCCAGTTGTATCGCGAACAGGCTCGTTATCTCGAGCGTACTGCACCCTGGATTGAACGTGTTGGTTTTTCCTATGTAAAAGAATCGGTGGTTGATAATGCAGAAAAGCGCAAGGAACTGGCTGCCCGTTTCAAAATATCCCAGGAAGAGAATGAAACCCAGGATGATCCATGGAAGATGCGTTCGACCGACGGCCGCGATCAGGCTCAATTCATACCATTGAAAGTAGTTGGTTAATGAGAGTCTTCTCTACATCATTGGATTATTGATTTTAGAAAATTATAAAGCATTTAATAAAGGTTATTAGATCATGACAGACTGGATAGAAGTTGGCCAATTAAACGACATACCCAAACTGGGTTCCCGTGTGATTAAAACATTAAATGGCGATATAGCTGTATTCCGCAATTCACAGGATGAAGTTTTTGCCTTGCGTGATGCATGTCCACATAAGCAAGGCCCATTGTCCCAGGGTATTGTTCATGGCAAGTCGGTCACCTGTCCCTTGCATAACTGGAAAATTTCACTGGAAAATGGTGAGGCGCTTGGTCCTGATGAAGGATGCACAGGCGTTTATGCTGTAAAACTCGAGGGAGAAAAAATATTTCTTAACTTGAACAACTAAGTGCTGGTTGCATACGACATATTTTATGGAAGTGGATATGTTAATTTGGGATTGAAAATCTGTATCAATGGAAAAACGATGTTATCCGGTCTATCGTAAGATGTATCTACCCGCAATCGGCTGACGTTTGACATGATGCAACACAATCCACTGGTGATTCCTGTTCTTCACATACTTCGGGAACACCAGGGGCCCATCTCCGAATATGATCTCATGTGCGCGCTGGAAAATTCCGGCGTGCAGTTTCCGATTGTTGCCGATACCAAAGACCTTGAGTTGTTCAGAAAGCACTTCTTCCTGAAAAATGCGCTTTACCAGTTGCAACTAGATCTATTTCAGGAGGGTATCTATGTTCGCATTGGTTTGCTGGATATTAGTCTGGAACCGATATCGCATGAGTCATCTTCAAACGAACTTTCCGAACAGGGTGAGACGAAACTACGGACGTTTTATCTGGATTGGAGTAATTACGCCAATACCGGTGACGAGGATGTGAAGAAGCTGCTGCAATCCTTCTGGGAACGCTATTTCGCACTGGACCAGTATGGCAATGCGCTCAATGTGTTGGGCCTGACGAGTGAGTGCCAGTGGCTGGATATTCAGTCTGAGTATCGGCGCCAGGTGGCTTTGCATCACCCAGATAAGGGTGGAGAAAAAGCCAAATTTATTGAAATTCGCGAAGCCTATGAGACCCTACGCTGCTACTACCAGCAGTAAATAATCAATATAATCAATTAAATCAATAAGTTATAGTAAATTGGCAAAGCCTTTCAGTCTTGCCTCAAAAATATGACAAAAATCACGCATTCCTATATTTAATTACATTATAAAATTATTATATAATCACGCTTTGTTGGCAGTCTCTATTTATAACCCCCCCTGGATATTCCAACCGTATGCCTCAGGGTTGTTACAAATACAGATTTAACAATTCAACGAGGTTTTCTATGAGTCAGTCGGATAAAAAAGCGCCCTGCAGCAAATATGCCTATGCCATCGCCCAAACCGGTTTCAAAGGCGGCATGATTATGGATGATTATGGTCAGGCAATTCAGATAACTGAAACCTGTGTTGTGGATGCGGTTAATAAAGTGCATGCCGCTTGGGATGCGCATCGGGTATTGAAAAAGCGCTCTCAGCACAAGAAGGTTGCTTAAATTTTATTAAAAGCACATGGACGTGCTGGATTGATATTTTACTCTTCTATATAAGTTTCCACTGCTTTACCTGGAAAAGCCTGGAAATATCAAGATATTCAGTTGTTTTGTAGCCGAAAAGCATGAATCTGATTCAAATCGTAATTTCTCGGTCCTTTGACGTACTACTAATAAATAAAAAGATGTGCATTCCAGGTGTCATTAACTGGTAAAAATTACCAATTTTTGATAGTTTCCCCTCTGGGTATAAATATAAATGCAAAATAATAATATCTGGAGATGAAGGGCAATGCCTGAACTGTTTTCTTCCGAGTGGGCGCAAAAATACCAGGCTATCTGGAACAGTACAGACGGACTTGCTGAAGATCTTGCCCATGCCGGGTTTAATTCCGTGGTTGGTTTTGGTATGACTGATGAGGATCTACCTCGCGTCGTACTGGTTATTTCCAATGGTCAAATCATTTCTGCTGGTCCACCCAGAAAGGGTGATGAGTTGAAATGGGATCTGCGAGCAAATCCAGAAGAATGGAATAAATTGCTGGTGAAGCCACCCAATTTAATGAAACTGGGCCTGATGTATACCTCACGCAAACTCAAGTTTAAAAAGGGTGATTATGCAGCCATGATCAAGGATCCCAGTCTGTCGGGCTCGTTTGTGAAATGTTTTGCACTCATGGGTCAGATTCCATCCTGACGCTACCCGATCAACTCAACAAAAAGGCAAGCATCAGCTTGCCTTTTTTATTGCCGTTCTGGAAAGTCTCAGCCGTCGTATATTTTCCTGAAGAGATGACAGCTGTTTTTCACTGTTCGCAGATTTATATCTGAGATTGATATAAAGTCGGGTTATTAAGTTAATTGTTTGGGATTGTGCAGGAAAAGTCGCTTGCACACGCGTTGAAAAATCGACAGGTCCTTCAGATACATCACGTACAATACCGGCACGGGCTGTTTTCTTGCAGAATTTTTCATAAGCTAAAACCACCGGATCGCGCTTATCTTTTTTCAAAGGCCTGAAAATAAACAGGGCAATGATCAGTGTTGTCCCTGCAAGCGTCGTCACAAGTAGAAATATAATTTCACCATAATCCAGTTTTCGGTTGAAAAAAGCCAATAACAATTGTTGTTGAATTTTTGGGCCATAGCCAATAATCCACTGCTTCCACTGGTTATCAAGTGCATCCCAGTAAAAACGCATTTGTCGGATCAATCCGCTGTCAAGTCGCATATGCAAGGGGCGTGCTTCGTCTGCAGCCAGTGCTGAATCCAGATTATATTCAATACGATTGGGCGCAATAGCCGCCGTTGGGTCAATCCTTACCCAGCCTTTGTTCTGCAACCAAACTTCTGTCCAGGCATGTGCATCACTCTGATTAACAGAGAGCACGCCGTTAATCGGATTAAGGGTGCCGCCCTGATAACCATTAATGATCCGGCTGGGTATGCCGGCAGCCCGCATCAATACACTGAAGCTACTGGCGTAGTGTTCACAAAACCCTCGGCGAGTTTCAAATAAAAATTGATCCACAGGATCAAAGCCGGGCGTGGCGGGTGGTCGTAAGGTATAAACAAACTCCTGCTGGTTAAAATATTTCAATCCATAGTTAACAATGTCCTCGTCACTGGAAAACTGTTTGCGCCACTGCCTGGCTAGCGCAATAGTTTTCGGATTGGCATTGGCGGGAAGTTTTAATCCGGCGCTACGTTCCCAGGGTGATAACGTTTTTTCAATACGGTAGCTGAGAAAAGAGCTAAGCGTGTACTGGTAAATTGCATTAACGTCGGTGGATGAGCGCAATAAAAAATCATTGGTGTAATAAGTGTTATCCGGTGTTCCGGCAGGCATATCCAGTGCGAACAGCCACCGTTTGCCATGGGGCTCGCTGGTAATTCTATAACGCACAGGCTCACTGAATCCTTCCAGTGTGGGTCTCGGGTTTAAATTTTTGTTGCCTTGTTCCCAGGTGCGGCCATCAAAATACCAGAGTACAAGTGCACGCCAATATAATTTATTTTGCGGGGGTATAGCATCGTTAAATTCAACGCGAAAAGCCGGTTCATAAGATTCAATCAGATTACTGATACTGCCGGGTGTCATGGTCTCGCTTAATCCGGTACGTCCACTGGAACTGTCGTCAGGTAATTTCCATAAGGGGCCGGGAATGCGTGGAAACAGTACAAACATGATGATCATTAAAGGCAGGGCCTGCGCCACCAGTATTAATGAAATCTGAAGCCGATGTTTGATATCGACAGGTGCGTTACTCTGGTTAATGGACACCAGGCTCATCACCAGGATGATGATAGTGATGAACATAAACACAACGGTAGGAATGGTTTGTGAAAATAAAAAATTAGTGACAATAACAAAAAAGCTCAGCGCAATGAGCAACATGTAGTCACGCTGTTTGCGACTCTCAAGTAATTTAACACCGAGTAAAACAATCAGGATGCCAGTGCCGGCGGTTTTACCAAAGATGGTGCCGTAGTGAAATACCGTTGCAACTGCTGCGAAAATGGTAATAACAAATAACATCCACTTGCGAGGAAACAGGCGATCATTATGAATTGCCAGTAGCCTCCATAAAAATAATGCAGGTACCAGTAATATCATCCACAAAGGCAGGCGTGGAAGATGGGGCAGTATAATTAAGGACAGCGGAAATATGACCCAGAATGCCGGGTTGTTAATCGTGCGTTGTAACAGAATTCTATTCATGGCTGACCAAACAAAGCCAATGCTTTTAAGCAACTGTGTCGATGGTGTAAGCCGGAATCTGCGGCAATGAACTGTCGTGGAATATCCAGGCCATATTTCAGGCCGTGTTTGTCAGCATCCAGAACCCAGCGGCATAAAACAGATAAACGCTTTTCTATATCCATGTTGTCTGGTAATTGATACCAGCTCAGAATAATTTCCTCACCGGTTTCTGCATGGAACTGTTTTGTTTGCAAGATGCCGGTTCGTGCAATGGCTTTCCATGCCAAATGACTGGGCGCATCGCCTTTTTGATACTTGCGTATAGCAGCGAAATCATCATTGCCGGTTTGTTCGCTGAAGTGTTGTCCAATTTGTTTGCCGTGATATTGTAAATGTAAGGGATGCTCATCCGGCCTGGGATAAACCAGGCAACTGGTTTGAAGTTCGACCCAAGACCATGCATGGAATAAACCCAGAGGATATTCCGTGTACACCTTGAACTGTTGCAGAGCGAGTTTGCCTCGCTGATTTGCAAGTAATGGAATCAGCACCTGGCTTTCATCATTGTCTTTGGTGACATGTGCTGCAACAGCTTCACCATTCTTGCTCTGGAACATCACATTCAGATGGGCAGACTGTTTGTTTGAGGAAAGATTGATCGGAAATAAGGCAACCTGACCGGCAAAAACAGGCCTTGGTTGACTGACGCTTAATTTCAAATGATTTAAATTCTGATGGGTGTGGAACATGCCAAGAAATCCAATGGCACCCAGCAGGAAAGTCAGCATGTGGCCCAGGCTGTTTTCATAATTGACAGCGCCAATCAGTATGACCAGCAGGATTATGAAAAACACTATGCCGTTTCGGTTGGGTAAAATATAAATGCGCCGCCGGACCAGTGTTGTTGTGTAATCCGTTTCAGGTAGCCGCTTCGTGGCCCAGCGTTGTATGAAACGCGCAAGGCTGTTGGGTAGCAGGGGCAGATCAAAAGCCATCTATACCGGCACCTGTTTGATGAGTCGGATCACCAGATCATCAATGGCTTCATCCTGGTGATCGCTGTTGACCTGCAGTCGATGCGCTGACACCGAAGGCATAACCTGCTGCACATCTTCCGGTAAGACATGGTCACGACCATGGAGTAAGGCCCAGGCCTGGGCACATTTCTGTAAGGCCAGACCGGCACGGGGCGATAAACCGGATGCAAACCAGGGCGAGAGTCGGCTGCTGCGAATCAGCGCCAGTAAATAATCCAGTATGGCTTTGGATATGTGCACCTGATCCACTGCAGCCTGTATTCCCTTCAATTCGCTAACATTGATGACGCTGGGCAGATGTTTGATTTGTTGGCGTCGATCCTTGCCCAATAACAATTCCCGTTCTGCCAGTTGATCGGGATAGCCAATCTGGATACGCATTAAAAAACGATCCAGTTGTGATTCCGGCAATGGAAAAGTGCCAACCTGCTCGGTTGGATTCTGGGTGGCAATTACGAAAAACGGCTGAGGTAGTTCACGGGTTTTACCGTCCTGAGTGACCTGGCGTTCTTCCATGGCTTCCAGCAGGGCGCTCTGGGTCTTGGGTGTAGTGCGATTAATTTCATCCGCCAGCAACACCTGGGTGAACACCGGTCCCGGATGAAAATTAAATTGCTGGCTGGTGGAGTCATAAATCGATACGCCCAGCACATCGGCCGGTAGCAGGTCACTGGTGAACTGGATACGCTGAAAATCCAGGCCAAAGGTTTTGGCAATGGTCAGTGCCAGGGTGGTTTTGCCAACACCGGGCAAGTCTTCTATGAGTAAATGGCCATTGGCCAGCAGGCAGGTCAGTGCCAGCTGTATTTGTCGTTGTTTACCCAGGATAATGCGGGCAATGCTCTCGGCAGCCGTGTGTAAGGACTGCTGGATAATATCTACCGGAAGTTTTGCTTGCTGGTTCATATGATGGCTTCGTGGATTGATTGTTATGTTGACAGGCTAATGCCCGAATCTGTTTCAAGTATAGAGTAGTCGTATCATTATTAATGCGACGGAGCTTGTCGAAATTATTTACATGCGGTATTGAAATTCGTCGGATTATTTTACGGTTATCGATTTATAAGATGATTGTTTTATTATAAAGTCGTGCTAAATAAATGATTTATAAGCTTGGCCCGGTATTTGCTGTAAGCTGTCTGATGTTGTTTTGATGTAGTGGTAGGAAGTGTTTTTATGAAGTTGGCTGTATTCAGGATTGTATGTCTGTGGTTATTCAGTGCAGCGGTACATGCTGCGGTTGTTCGTTTTGATCTAGCCAGTTTCCCTGGTAGTTCCGGTCGTATTGAGTCTTATGTAGAGAGTGGCGTGAAGTTTGGTGGCGCCTTTACCCACACCGATGCCGGGCTTGCTGGTAATCCCTTCAATGATACGGCCTTTATTCAGTATGAAGGCTACAGCAGTATGAATATTGGTCTGGCAAATGGCGGGTTGTTCAATCTGCTCAGCATTGACATCGCCGAACTGAATATGAGCATGAACAGTCCGGCTTCAGTTACTTTTATTGCGCAACGTCCCGGTTCCGTCATGGTTAGTAAGACCTTCACTACCGATGGCATTATTAATGGCGCTCCGGGTGATTTTGAAACCTTCTATTTCGGCGAGGATTTCAAAGGTGTGCAGTATGTCTATATTGCAGAAGCAGCGAAAGACAGCATTTTCAGTTATTCCTTTGATAACATCCATGTATCAGCTGTACCAATACCTGCCGCAGTCTGGTTATTCTTCTCCGGTTTGCTGGTGATGTTCAGGCTGGCGCGTCGCAACTAGTATTAGTGAATCCAGCCATACCATAAAGGCAGTGTAATCAGACTCAACAGGGTAGTGGTTGTTACTGCCGCGGCATACAGGCCAGTATTCAAACCATAGCGATCACACAGGACAACCCCCAGCGCCATGCTGGGCATAGCGCCTTCCAGCACCACCGCAAGTCGCAAATCATGGGGCATACCCATCAGCAGGCTACTACCAAGTACCACCAACGGCATGATGAATAGCTGAATCACTATGACCGGGATCACGCTGGGTAAATGGCGTATTTCGTAAAAGCCCTGCTTCAACGCCAGACCAATGGCAAACAACATGATCGGCACCACGGCTGACCCCATAATGCCAAGCAATTCCATAATACCGGAAATGGGTTTGAATCCTGCGAGGTTTAGCGACGTTGCAATAACCGCTGCCCACAAGGGAGGAACGCGAATCAGCAGTTGCAACGGGTGAGGTTTTTTCTGGTTGCCGCCATAATGAGCCGCCATCAGGATTCCCACCGTTAGCAGGATAGGGGTGCAGGCAAACAGGTCGTACTGAATGGCGACAGAGCCAGCCCACTCTCCCAGGGTGTTTGTGAGTACGGGATAACCGAGATAGGTAGCATTGGGGAAGGCGGCTGCGAGTAACACGGCCCCGGTGACTTTTGGATTGGAACGACATCGTTTACAAATAAACCAGCTAAGGAATAAGGCAGTGACTATGCCAATGGTCGAGCTGGTGGCAATCTTGACTGAATCGAGCCCAATCTGGGCCTGCCATAGCACCTTGAATACCAGCGCCGGTAAAAAAATATAATAAACCACATCGGTCATTACCTTGCGGATGACACTGCCTTCAATCTTGCCGGGATTGAACCAGGACCAGGCAAGACCCAGCCCGATCAAGGCGAACATTTGTATAAGTGTTTGAACCATAATTTGTTTTCAGATTTATATCTGGCCTGTAGCTATACTAGAACCAATTGCTAAATAAATAATGAAAGCCCATCGTGTCGCAAATTGATTTAACTGACAGCATCGAAACCACAAATATACCCACCATACCGGAGATTGCCCGGCGGTTTATTCAGTTGCATCAACGAGAAGCCCTGAGTGAGGAGGATTTGGCGCCCTTGCTCAGCAATTATCCCGATTTTTTCCGGCAACTGCTGGCCATTATCAATTCCGATCATTTTAATCTCACCACCAAGGTCGCCACAATGAAACAGGCCATTGAACTGGCGGGTTTCGAGCGAGTATGCAGCCTCATGCTATGCCTGGTGATTTATCGTACTTTCAACAATATCAGAATTCGTGGCGTCGATCAGGATGAATTCTGGGAAGATGCCTTAAGGCGAGCGGTCAGTGCACGCATGATTGGTGAAGTCATCGGCCTGGATGGCAGCTTATGTTTTACCGCCGGTTTATTGCAGGATCTCGGATTTTATCTTCTGTTTTTAATGAGCCCAAACAAGGGCATGATGTGGTTGGAGTTCCGCAAACGTGAACCGGAAGCGCGCTACAGCATGGAACGCAACATCTTCAATATGAACCATGACCAGGCCATG
>JBFHPZ010000013.1:0-15738 GCA_041592495.1 Gammaproteobacteria bacterium
GTGGATGCCTTTCGTTTTGTTCCAGAATGGCGCATGGATGATTTAATGATCAGCTACGCACCGGAAGGCGGCTCTGTAGGTCCACACATGGATCTATACGATGTGTTTATTTTGCAAGCCAAAGGCCATCGTCGCTGGCAAATTAATTCAAAGCCCGTTGCAAAAGATAACCAGGTTGAAGGCACACCCTTACGTATACAAAAAGATTTTGTGGCGGAAGAGGAATGGCTGCTGGCGCCTGGTGATATTATTTATATTCCTCCCGGCGTTTCTCATTACGGTGTTGCTACCGATGATTGCATGAGTTATTCCATCGGCTTTCGTGCTACCAGTCATAATGATCTGGTGAATGATTTTATGGGTTTCATTACCCAGAATCTCGATCCCGGTCTGGTGTATCGCGATGCCGATCTCACCATGCAACAACATGCCAATGAAATCACCGACGATGCCATGCAACGCATCAGTAATATTTTTAAATCTTATCTTGATCCACAACACCCGCAGCTCAAGCGCTGGTTCGGGCGCTTCATGAGCGACCCCAAAACCGACATCAGCCAGGATGATATTGAAACTGTCGATAGCCTCTCCGATCTTGAATCAATGATGGCTGAATATAATGGAACACTCTGTCGCAATCCCGCCAGCCGATTTGCATTCAGCCGCAACAATCATCAGGCCATGCTGTTTGTTGATGGCGAAGACTACGAAGTCTCCATTAATTTTGCGGAAACACTGTGCGATCAGCGGCAAATCAATATTGATGCAATAAAACACATCATGTCCAGTCATGAACAGGACCTGTTGATTGCACTCTATAATCAGGGCTCACTTTATATAGCTGATGAAGAAGACTGACATACAGATTATTCATGCCAGCTGGAATGAACACCGCAATCAACTGGGTGAAGTCCGACGCAAAGTTTTCATTGACGAGCAACATGTCCCGGAAGAGCTGGAGTGGGATGAATATGACGAATACTGTCATCACATTCTGGTACTTGATAACAACAACCAGGCCATTGCCACGGGTCGCATAAAACCGAATGGTCATATTGGCCGCATGGCCGTGTTACCTTCATGGCGCAACCAGGGCATCGGCACTGCCATACTTGACGCCCTACAGGCACATGCAGTACAACAAGATATCAGAGAAGTGTTTTTACACGCCCAGGTAAGCGCTATACCCTTTTATAGCAAACAGGGCTTTGAAATCTGTAGTGATGAATTTATGGATGCAGGCATACCCCACAGAACCATGAAAAAGTTACTGGTGGCATGATGAAATCAACATTTGGCGACATGTTTGAATTACCTGACTTTAACAAGCAAGGTAAAAACGACGATGACATACCATTGCACTCCGCGGATGAATTTCGCGACGCCGCCGTGGTCATCACCACCAGCATTCTGAGAACCGTCAACATTTTCACACCCAATCTGGAACCGGAAATTTATGACCACCAGCCGTTCCTGGATAACATACTCGAACTTTGTCGTGGCAACCGGCATGCCAGTGTCAAAATTCTGGTGAAAGATTCATCGCTGGCGGTAAAACGCGGCCATGGTCTTATTCGTCTGGCACAGAAACTGACATCTGCTATTGAAATCCGTAATCCGGTGGATGAATATCTCACTATCAACAATGCCTTCATGGTCACTGACAGCAAAAGCTTGATCTATCGTCAGCAGGCAGATAGCTACAATGGCTTATACAATCTCCGATGCGAATTCAGGGCAAAAAAACTGGAAGACTTATTCAACACTGCCTGGGAACATGGGGTTATTGATGTTGAAACACGAAACCTGCATCTATGAGTTAACAGAATAACTTCGTGAAACACGAAGTTGTTATTGCATGTCATCAACAAGAGTAAACCTATGTCCACCACCATCGGACTGATCAGTGATGTACACGCAACACCTGCACCGGTGAAAGAAGCCCTGCAACTTTTCAAACGTCATCATGTTGATTTCATACTATGTGGTGGCGACATTGCCGGCTATGGTGCTGAACTTGACCAAACCATTGAATTATTAATTGAGTCAGGATGCTCATCCATCATGGGCAATCATGATGAATGGTTTCTGGAAAAAAACATCAATAACAATCAAACAACTTCCATCGATTATTTATCCCAGCTTCCGGCCTCCATTGAATTAAACCAGGAACACAAAAAACTCTATTTGATCCATAGCAGCCCATCCGGCTCGGAATTAAAAGGCATTCGCCTGCTTGACGAATTTGGAAATAAAATCGCGGGCGAGTTTGATTACTGGACAAACTATTTGAATGAATTTGATTACGATGTGCTCGTCATCGGTCACACCCATCAAACCTATGCCGAACAACTTGGCAATACCCTGGTGATCAATCCTGGCAGCACCAAGTTTAATCATTCCTGCGCCATACTTCACTTGCCTGAAATGGAAGTGGAGTTTTTTGCTTTATCCGGAAAAAAGATTCAGCCTGTGTGGAACTGGCGAGATTTCATTACGGCCATGGACAGACCCGACTAGAGTTGCGGATCAGTATAGACCGGCCCTTTCGGCGCCATCTCGATGGGGCATACGGGTTTGATACAGGCGAAGGATTTCAGAAAATGTTTGCGCACCCGTTTCATATCAATCAGCCCCATGCCATTGGAAAAACCAAACCAGACGTATAGACCACTCAGGTCTCGAAACATTTGCGGTAAATATTTTGGTGGTTCGATAATGCCTTCAAGATAATATTCGTACAGCACCGGTATATCATCATGAGCAATCTTGCCCACGAACAACATGGGGATCAGTTCGGGTAAACCGGCTGCAATAGCACTGCGAATAAAGTTTACATTTTCCACAAGACCGCGCACATAAGCCAGATCCTTGGTAAAAGCGGCACCGCCTTCCACCATGCCACCACGAAACACCCGCTGCGAGATGGAATAGGCTTCATATTCCGGCAAACCCTGTTCAGTCAATGCACGATACACCTGAATAAAATCGGCGCCATCTTCTGCCATTTGAATGGCAGACACGCGATCGCTAATGCGACGTGCGCGCAAAGGAAAACTGCTAAAGGTCAGGGTTTCCATTAACACTGCCAGACCTTCCTGGATAGCCGCAATACGTGGCGTACCCACACTTAACCACCTGGCCCAGGGTTGTTTACGGCCATTCAGGGTAGTACCAACATGCACCCAGCCTTCGTGCACTTCCAGAACCTGTAAATCCCGTTCCGAAAACATGGCGCGAGCATTGAGTTTGATGCTATCGCCGCCGGCTGCAGCATCGGAAACAATACCGTCGGATAAAACAACTTTAATAGCACCGTTGGGAAAGAAGCTGCTTAAGCGTTGTTTCAGATTTTGTACCGCAGCTTCGGCGGTATAAATTTTAGGTTGTGCAAAAGAGATATGTTGTGCGGCCGGTTGTGAAAATATTTCACATAATTGTTGTGCAATTTCTTTCAGGGTACGTTTATCACCGCTCAAATGATCATGGGCGGAGCCATACAATAAACGACTATGAACACCAAACGCCCGGGTTCCCCGATCACGCACCAGTTCAATCAACACCAGATATTGTTCGATAGTCGCAACAAGAATTTTACCCAAAGCATCCTGACGACCTAATAATCGACGCACATCATTGCGCAGATTTTTTAATTCGTCGCGCTTGCTATCGAGGTTAAAATTGATGGGAATAGCTTGATAGTATTCACGGTCTGCCCTGGGTAAGTGTTTGGCACCCGCTTCCACAAATTGCTGACGCCATTCAGCAGGCCATTTGATGGAATCCAGTACTCGTATTGGATTTTGTATCGCCACCAGCCTTTCTGAAAGTTGTTTGAGATTTTGCAGATACTGTTGGCGTGCGTGCATGTATAAATGTTTTCCGCGAAACCGATGATTTAATGCAGTGTTGATCGATATTGAAATAAATATCTTATAAACACAATAAAATTATTCACCGGAATAGCCTAATCGCTGCGATATGGTTCTGGCTGCCTGTTGCAATAAAACCACCCAGTCATCTCGACGTCGTTCAATGGGTGCTGATATAGACAGGCCGGCAATAACACTGCCTGTGTTATCACGTATTACGACACCGATACAACCAACTCCCTCTTCGGCCTCCTGATTGTCATAGGCATAACCCTGAGCAGATGATTCATGAACACCACGAATCAATTCCGGTAATGAACTCAGGGTATGCGGGGTGTAACGTTTGAGACCGGAACGGTCAGCATAGGCGCGGATAAATCCATCACCCAGTTCTCCCAGCATAAGTTTACCCACTGCAGTCACATGCAAGGGTGCGCGACTACCTATGACCTGCTCCACGCGCATCATGCGATTGGGCGTGACACGTTCGATATAGATGACTTCATCACCTTCGCGCACGGTGAGATTCACGGTTTCACCGATTTTGTCCCGCAGGGCTTCCATCACATCATGGGCTTCATGACGAATATCTATACCCCGCCTGACCTTGCCACCCAGGCGCAGTAATTTTTTACCCAGAATGTAGTGGCCGGCCCCGTCCCTTTCCACAAAGCCAATATCACTGAGTGATGACAGGATACGGAACGCCGTGGAAGGATGCAGGCCGGTTTCTGCGGCCAGAATTTTCAGGCTCGCCGGCAAATCGGCTGCCGCAATGGCATCCAGCAGGCGGGCAGAACGATCGATAACTTGTATTGAAGCAGTAGATTTTTGCATATTTCACATTATGAAAACGATTATGTATTGCGAAATTCTAAACCAGGATGTATTGTTTACGCAAGCTTGAATTTTGCGGTGAGTCTTCTGGATACACCGCGTTTTTATTTGTAACCAGAATTTCGCATTGTGAAATGCATTATACAGAATGAAATCACTTCCCACCGGAGAGATTTCATTGACTCAACTGGAGGAAACCATGATGAGCAGCAATACCGCCGAAAAATTAACCGAACTACCCAACTTCTGTGAAGGCATCCAGTACTTCGGTGAAGACTGGGTTGATTTCGATAAACATGCCTCGTCTGCCGTCATTGCTAAAGGCCAGTCTGCTATCAAGTCTGCCAGCGATGAGACAGCGGCTTACCAGACCTTGCTGGGAGCCGACGCCCTGCGTTATGTCACCCTTCAGGTTTGCGGCTCCAAGGGCTCCGGCCACCCCGGCGGCTTTGCCTCCAGCGCCGAAGCCCACGCATCGCTGATGATGCTGGGCCACACGAATATCGTGACCGAAGTCGGCCATCACGCCCCCGGTTTCTACTCGTCCATGTTCCTTGATAGCTCACTGGAAGACATGGGCATCAAGACCATGAGCGACATGATGCAACGTTTCCGTGAAAAACACGGTTTGCTGGGGCATCTGTCCGGCGCCATTCCTGGCCTGCTTTCCCCTGCGGGTCCGCTGGGCCAGGGCCAGCATTTCGCCATGGCCGGCGCCTATCTGCATCGCGACAAACTGTTCCCGGTCACTATCGGTGACGGCGGCATGGGCGAACCCTATGTGCTGAACTCCATGATGCATTTCCATACTGCTTATCCGGATGTCACCAACTTCCTGCCGGTACTGATCTGGAATGGCTATTCCCAGGAACATCATTCCATGGTGTCGCTGCACACTAACGAACAAATGATCAACTACTGGAAAGGCCACAACTTCGATGAAGTGATCCTGATCGATGCCAAAGATTTTGACGACAGCAAGCAGAGCGGCGCTTATGTCGACAGCAGTCATTTCTCATTCAAACAGCGCCTGGCCTTTACCAAAGCGGTATTGCAGGGTGTTGACAAGGCTGCAAAATCCGCCATGAGTGGCAAGCTGACGGCCTTCATTATCAAACAGCTGAAAGGCACGGGCGTACATACCGTCGGCGCCAAATCCCATAACCTGTATCCGGCCGATACCCTGGACAAACCCCACATGATCGATGGCCTGAAACGTCGTGCCCTGCCCGCTGCTGCATGGCAGATTGTGCGTGACAACTTCAGCCGTGCCGGTGGCGGCCCTGCGGTTAAAACCGTGGTAACAGAATTCGAACTGGAAATTGCAAAATTACCTGCCCTGAAAATGCAGGAATTTGCCAAGGGCGAGAAGGCTGTGCCTTCAACCGCCATGGGTGCGCTGGTTGCCCAGGTAGGCCAGGCGGATAAACGCTTTGTGGTAACCAATGCGGATGGCAACGAAGCCTCGGCCATGAAAAATATCAATGATGCGTTGAAGATCCGTCACCCGACCCAGGACCCGTTGTATAACCAGGAACCCACTGGTCAGGTGTATGAACCCCTGAACGAGGACGCCTGCGCCGGTTTCGCGGCAGGCCTTGCCCTGTTTGGTTCGCGCTCACTTTGGCTTTCCTATGAGTCGTTCGCCATCAACGGCTGGCCTATTGTACAAACGGTTACCCAGGCCATGGCGGAATTGCGCCGCAAGACACCATCCATTGTCACCATGTTTACCGCCGGTGCCCTGGAGCAGGGTCGTAACGGCTGGACCCATCAACGCCCCGAAATTGAAAACTATTTCGCGGCCATGATGCGCAACGGTAATGTCTATCCCCTGTTCCCCTGCGATGCCAATGCCATGCAGGTGGCTTATGAATATGCCACCAACAGCTTCAACAAGGGCATGGTGATTATTGCCTCGAAAAGCCCATTACCGATTTATATGGGTATTGATGAAGCGCGAACTGCCGTTGAAACCGGCGCTGCGAATATTTATGAATCCAAAACCGGTGACAAGGGCACCATCGTGTTTGCCGTAACCGGTGACATGGTATTGCTGCCAGTATTCAAGGCAAAGGACCAGCTGGAAGCAAACGGTTACCGTGTACGCATAGTTGCCGTGATCAATCCCCGTCGTTTGTATCGTACGACAGATATTTCTTGGGATACCGTTTCCCAACCCGACAACAAGTTCATGGATGACGATGAGTTCAATGCCCTGTTCGATGGCGAAGTGCTGCTGGCTGTTAGCGGCGGCCCCAGCGCACCTCTGGAGCCGGTATTACTGCGCACCCGCGCACCCAAACGCGACACCATTTGCTGGAAGCGCGGTGAAACCACGGCGTCACCGGATGAAATCATGGCGTTTAACGGCATCACAGCCGAATTCATGGTTGATCGTGTAAAAAAATTGAGTAAGTAAAGAGTTTTCCCGTGTGAGGGTTACCTACTCCCGGTAGAGGGTGAATACGAGTGCTCCTCCATCCTCTTTTGCCTCACACGGGCATTTTAATCAAAGGCCAGAAGTTGTATGACTACTGAAACCAAAATCATTGTGCTGGATGATGATCCCACCGGATCACAAACTGTTCACAGCTGTTTGTTATTAACCCGTTGGGATGTCGCTACCTTAAAGCAAGGCTTGCAGGATGAAGCACCGCTGTTTTTTGTGTTATCCAATACCCGTGGTATGGATGCAGCACGAGCAGCCAATATTACCCGGGAAATTTGCATAAACCTGAAACAGGCTTTGGCGGATATGGCCGCAATGGGCCGCAATATTAATCCAGTGGTTGTGAGTCGATCCGACTCGACACTGCGTGGTCATTATCCGGTAGAAACCGATGTTATTGCGGAAGAGCTGGGGCCATTCGATGCACACTTCATGGTGCCGGCTTTTTTTGAAGGTGGACGCATCACCAAAAACAGTATTCATTACCTGATAGTTGATGGTAAGCCAGTACCGGTGCATGAAACCGAATTTGCCAAAGACTCCGTGTTTGCCTACAAGCACAGTTACTTACCGGATTATGTTGAAGAAAAAACCGACGGACGCATCAAAGCCAAACAGGTAGAACGATTCCTGATTTATGATGTGCGTGATGACAGCCTTGCTCGTTTGATGTCACTTAAAGACAACAAGTGCTGCGTTGTCGATGCAGAAACCCAGAGTGATCTAAACAATTTCTGCAAACAATTAATGCAGGCCGCCAGCCTGGGCAAACGCTTTTTATTTCGCAGTGCGGCCAGCCTGTTAACTGCCCTGGCACAATTGCCACCGCAACCAGTTAAGGCCGAGGACATGCGCGCTTATGTGCGTAACGAAAAACCAGGCGCCGTCATTGTTGGTTCCCATGTCAAAAAAACCACACAACAATTAAACGCCCTGTTGAAGATGCCGGGCATTAAAGCCATTGAAGTAGACGTTGACTATATCGAAGATGATTATGCCACCCTGCTGGACAATATAATCAAACAAATTAACCAGATTCATCAGGCGAATAAAACGTCAGTCATTTTCACCAGCCGACATGAGAAAACATTTGCAAGCCAATCGGAACGCCTGGCATTTGGCGGTATGGTATCGGCATTCCTGATGGATATAGTGCGTAACCTGCCGGAAAGCCTGGGCTTTCTCATTAGCAAAGGCGGCATTACATCCAATGACGTTCTCAGTACAGGATTAGGTTTGCGCACTTCCCGAGTATTAGGCCAGATATTGCCCGGCTGCTCGGTAGTACGTTGCCCAGGCGATCATCAGCGCTACCCGGATTTGCCCGTAGTGATTTTTCCCGGTAATGTAGGTGATGACCAGGCATTAGCCGAAGCATATCAGCGACTGGCGTTGCAGGAAGGTAGTGAAACCAGAAAGGCACAGTTCCGTTAATAATTTTACTAGCGGAAATACTAAAGTGTTGTTTTGTTATTTGTCATGCCGGACTTGATCCGGCATCCAGAAAACAAACAACCTGGATTCCGGCCTCGACTTTAATATCTTGTGTCGGAATGACGAAATAGCTTGGATATTATTGCTATATGAGACAACTACACCACAGTCATCCCGACATGCCTTTGGCCGGGATCCAGTATGCTGATAAGAAATATTCTCGGACAGTTCCATCCATTATGGCCTGCAACCGAACAATGTATTTTAAGCGTAGCGCTCAATACACTACGGCAAAGAAATCACTATGAAAGCTGACAAGCAAGACATCATCAATAAATTGCTCGACATATTGCCGAACGATGCCGTGCTATACGACAAGGAAGACCTGCGCCCTTATGAATGCGATGGCCTTTCCGCCTATCGTAAGTTACCAATGGTGGTTGCCCTACCCAGCACCATCACGCAAGTACAGTCTATTCTTCGTTATAGTTATGAACATGACATTCCGGTTGTTGCACGGGGTGCCGGCACGGGTTTATCCGGCGGTGCATTACCTCACGAAGATGGCATCCTGCTCAGTCTTGCCAAGTTTAAAAATATTCTTGAAATCGATGCGGAGCAACGCATAGCGCGGGTACAACCCGGTGTGCGTAATCTCGCCATTTCCCAGGCGGTTGATTCATACGGTTTGTATTATGCACCGGATCCATCATCCCAGATTGCCTGCACCATCGGCGGTAACGTCGCAGAAAATTCCGGCGGCGTACATTGTTTGAAATACGGCCTGACGGTGCACAACATTCAACAAATTAAAATCGTCACCATTGAAGGCGAACTGCTTGACATTGGTAACAGCGGCCTTGATTCCGCCGGTTATGATTTACTGGCATTGATGACCGGCTCCGAAGGTATGCTGGGTGTCATTGTTGAAGTCACCGTAAAACTGTTACCGAAACCGGATCGTGCGCAAGTTGTGCTGGCTGCATTTGATGATGTAGTCAAAGCAGGATCGGCTGTAGGCAACATCATCTCCGCCGGCATTATTCCCGCCGGACTTGAAATGATGGACAAGCTAGCCATCAGAGCTGCGGAAGATTTTGTACACGCCGGTTACCCCGTAGATGCCGAAGCCATTTTATTGTGCGAACTGGATGGCACCAATGCGGAAGTGTCCGAACATATTTTGAAAGTTCGCGAAATTTTAAACACCAGTGGCGCCACGGAAGTGCGCACTGCCAAAGATGATCAGGAGCGCATGATTTTCTGGAAAGGTCGCAAGGCCGCCTTCCCTGCCGTGGGTCGTATATCACCGGATTATTACTGCATGGATGGCACCATTCCACGCAAGCGATTGCCTGAAGTATTAAAAACCATTGCGGATTTATCCAGAGAATACAAGCTCTCTGTCGCCAATGTATTTCATGCCGGTGATGGTAATTTGCATCCATTGATTTTATATGATGCAAACAAACCCGGCGAACTGGAACGCACGGAAGAATTCGGCGGCAAAATACTGGAATTATGTGTAGCTGTGGGTGGCACCATCACCGGCGAACATGGCGTTGGCATGGAAAAAATTAATCAAATGTGTGTGCAGTTTCAATCCAATGAATTGACACAGTTTCATGCAGTGAAACATGCATTTGATCATAAGGGATTACTCAATCCCGGTAAGGCCGTTCCCACATTACATCGCTGTGCTGAATTTGGCGCCATGCATGTACATCATGGTCAGTTAGCATTCCCTGAACTGGAACGTTTCTAATGACTGCAACAATCATCAATAATGATATCAGCATTGAATTGCAGCAAGCGGTTGAACAGGCCATTGCATCCGGAACACCCTTGTGTATTTCAGCAGGCAACACTAAAAATTTCTATGGCCGCGAACCCGTTGGAAAACCCATCAGCATTAGCGAACATCGCGGCATTATCAATTATGAACCGACTGAACTGGTTATCACCGTACGTGCCGGTACACCTTTGAAAGAAATTGAAGCCGCACTTGCTGATGAAAACCAGATGTTTGGTTTTGAACCGCCGGCGTTTGGAGATGCGGCAACCATCGGTGGCACCATCGCCTGTAACTTTTCCGGTCCACGACGTGCTTATTCCGGTGCAGCACGGGATTTTGTCCTGGGCAGCAAAGTTATTAATGGCAAAGCGGAAATACTTCACTTCGGTGGTGAAGTCATGAAAAACGTTGCCGGTTACGATGTATCCCGTTTGATGTGTGGCGCCATGGGCACATTAGGTGTGCTACTGGAATTATCCATCAAGGTATTACCCAAACCGGAAACCGAATTGACCCTTGTGCAGGACATGGATGCTGATGACGCCATGAATAAATTGCATAGCCTTGCCCGTCAATCCTTACCCATCAGTGCCAGTTGCTTTGATGGCAATAAATTACATATACGCATTTCCGGCTCCCATGCCACTGTACAGGCCGCACGTAAACTCATGGGAGGTGATGAGCTGCCATCCGGCGCTTCCTTCTGGAAAGAGTTAAAAGAACATCAACAGAATTTCTTTAAATCAACTCGACCTTTATGGCGTTTATCTCTTGCTTCCAATACACCCGTTATGAACATACCCGGTAAATGGCTTTATGAATGGAACGGCGCGCAACGCTGGTTAATCAGTGATGAAAAACAGGACATCATCCGTAACCAGGTAGCCCAAGTGGATGGCCATGCTCTGTGTTTCAGAAATCACGTTGATCGTAACAATGTATTTCATCCACTAACGCCCGGACTGTTCAAAATTCATCAGCAATTAAAAAAGGCTTTTGATCCCGATGCTATTTTCAATCCCGGCAGAATGTACGCAGAACTATAACCAGCCCTTGATTTTATGCAGACCAATCTCAGCCAGAATTATATAAATACACCCCAGGGTCAGGAAGCAGATCATATACTTCGCTCCTGTGTGCATTGTGGATTCTGTACAGCAACCTGCCCCACCTATCAATTACTGGGTGATGAACTGGATAGCCCCCGTGGCCGTATTTATTTAATTAAACAAATGCTGGAAGGCAGCCCGGTTAGTAGCAAAACCCAAACCCATCTGGATCGTTGTTTAACTTGTCGATCCTGTGAAACCACCTGTCCGTCCGGTGTTCAATATGGCCGCCTGATTGACATAGGCCGTGAACTGGCTGAACAACATATTGAACGCTCAGCTATCAGCCGTTTAATCCGTTACGGGTTACGTAAAATCATTCCCTATCCACAACGTTATTCCATTCTGGTAAAAATGGGACTTCTGGTTAAACCTTTTCTACCTGCATCATTAAAACAAAAACTACCTGCGTTACAAAACAAAACACCCTGGCCACAGCAACAGCATTCACGACGCATGCTGGTGCTTGAAGGTTGTGCGCAAAGTGTTTCAACACCTGAAACCAATGCCGCCACTGCACGTGTACTGGATCGTCTTGGCATTGAATTAATTCACGCAAACAAAGCCGGTTGTTGCGGTGCTGTCAGCCATCATTTATCAGCTCATGATGAAGGCCTTGAATTCATGCGGCGCAACATTGATGCCTGGTGGCCATACATTGAACAGGGTGTGGAAGCCATTATCACTACCGCCAGCGGTTGTGGTGTTGTCGTTAAAGACTATGGCTATTTATTAAAACACGATGAACACTATGCTGAAAAAGCCCAACAAGTTTCACTGCTTGCCAAAGACATAAGCGAAGTGTTGCGTCAGGAAGACTTGACCCAAATAACTTTTAAATCAAAGTCCCGAAAAGTTGCCTTTCATAGCCCCTGCACCTTGCAACATGGCCAGCAACTGAATGGTGTTGTAGAAACCATTCTAAATAAAGCCGGCTTTATGCTAACCCCGGTTTTCGATTCACATTTATGTTGCGGCTCAGCAGGCACTTATTCCATTTTACAGCCAGACCTGTCGCAACAATTACTGGACAACAAACTGGCCTCATTGCAACAGGAACAACCTGACGTGATTGCCACAGCTAACATTGGCTGCCAGATGCACATGGCAAGCAAAGCCAATGTACCGGTAAAACACTGGATCGAATTGCTTGACGAAGCCATGATGTAATACTATTGATTGTTTAAAACAACACATAAATAATCATCGTTATACCGACGCTGACTTGAACCCAGTCTTTGCATGGAGGCAAATATGGCTCTACATCCACATGTATATATATTGGCCAGCAAAAGAAACGGAACATTATATACTGGAGTCACATCCAATCTGATAAAGCGCGTATGGGAACATAAGCAACATATAGTTGACGGATTCACTAGTAAATATAATGTAAGTATTCTGGTCTGGTATGAAACTCATGAATCTATGGAGTCCGCCATCCATAAAGAAAAGACCATTAAGAACTGGAAACGAGCATGGAAGATCAGACTTATTGAAGAGATGAATCCAGAATGGCGAGATTTATACAATGACATACTTTGACATTATAAAAATAACAGAGTTATAAGAATGTTCTGGATTCCGGCCAAAAGCATGCCGGAATGACGACGGGGATAGTGTAACACCAATAGCAATCCAAACCATGAACAACCTAACCACCGTCATACCGGCGCATGCCGGTATCCAGTAAGTTATAAATTGATATACTCGTTACGATTACTGAATTCCGGCCAAAAATCCTGCCAGATTGACAATGTGGATTGTGTAGCGACCTTTTAACACAATATAATTCTGTGAAGAACTTAATTTAATTACTCAACAAGCAACTATCACATGAAAACACTACAAATTATTCTTATTATTCTGGTCATTATCATCGGCGGTATATTTACCGCACCCTATTGGGGTGGTTGCGGCATCAATCATCAACTCTGTGAACTCTGGTGTGAAATCCGTCATTTTGGTTCCAGCTTTGACAAAATCACCTGCAAAGGTAGCTGTGCTGCTGACCGCGTCGCCTGCGAAACACAATAAATCATAATGCTGACATCATCACCAACAAAGCGGTTCTCCTTTATAACTATTCTGCTATGTATTGCTGCCCTGGCAATGAGTACCGGCTGTGACGATGGCGACACACCTGAAAACCAGGTCAGGAAATATATTCAAGCCGGTTCTGATGCCGTGGAAAAACGCGACGTTTCTGATGTAAAGGATCTCATCTCTGAAAAATATAACGATACTCATGGCAATGATCGACAAATGGTGTTGCGTATGCTCACCGGTTATTTCTTACGCAATAAAAACATTCATTTGTTGATTGATATCCAGAGTATTTATTTTCCAGATGACCAACATGCCGAAGTCCAGTTAATCGCCGGTATGGCGGGACAATCTGCAAGTGACTTTGCCACTCTGCTTGATATTCGCGCCAATGTTTATAAATTTGATTTACGCCTGATCCGGGATGATGACGAGTGGAAACTAGTGAATGCACGCTGGTCAATTGCAAACCGGGAAGACTTGTTCGATTAATATGAAAAAGCAACCCGTCTGGCCTGTCATTGTTCAACAGGATGAAGTTCATGATGTTGTTTATATTGCAACTTACGAGGACTGGATAAACGACAATACTTTGTGTCGATTCCCTTATGGAGAACATGATGTACTGGTCGACAGCCAGGGTGCCGTGTTTAGGCTGGAATACAATAGCGCCAATAAAACAGTGAACCTTATTCCTGACACTCAACCCATGTCTATGGAAGACTTTTTATCCTTGTTGCGCAAACATCTTTGCACCATGAACGAATGCTGCATTAGCAAGGTCAGTGTAACTTCTTACACTGACGGCTTCGAAATGATTCGCCAGTCCCTTGAAGACAACCAGTTTTAACGAGGAGGGTCAACTGTAAATCCGATACTGTTGTTAACCCTGAACCAGCCGGCAACACTATAACGATCACGACCTGCGGGCAGCACTTCATGAGGAAAACGGTCACTTAGAAAAACCACCAGCTTACCGTAATGAGGTAACACACGTTCAATGGGTTCATCAACCTCCGAATACATCACCAGCTCACCACCATCTTCGACCATCCAGTTTGGATTCAGATAAAATACCGTTGTAACAACCCGATTGGTATTACCCTTAAAAGCATCCAGATGTTTTTTATAAAAGGCACCGGTGGTGTAATGCGCAAAATGACATTCATAATCAAACAGCCCCAGAAACAGACGACGATTAAGCCCAAGACGTAAGTTTTCCATCCAGTCTAGATAAGCTTTGGCGGAACTGTGCTCGCCGGTTAACCAGCAAATTTCATCAGTACGAACAAAGTCATTCACATGATGCTGGTTATCACGGCCTATGCCAGCACGTTTGAATTTTTCATCTTCAAGGGACTTCATATGCAGATAGAGTGCATCGGTCAGGTTCGCTGGCAATGCGACAGGTAAAACAATGTAGCCGTTAGTTTCGAGACCTTGGGCAATTTGGTCAAAAACTTCAGTAGTATCTAATACCTGTGGCAGGGGCAAGGCGTTCAAATAGGCCATCTCACAAAGCTAATATAGAACGCTATATATAGTGTAGCTCTTAAATGTACAAGGCTTTTTTTATATTAAAGACGGGTGTAAGGTATAAAACAGATTCCATCATTTAAACAAGCGACGTTAATCCAGGGGAAATACGATGAAAGATGATATTAAAGAAAACCTGAGCCAACAATCAACCTGGATGCGTGGCCTGTATATGCTACTTTTTACCATTTTCTACAAAATTGCCGAAGTAGTGCTTTTTGCCGTGGTTGTTTTCCAGTTCCTGCTGAACCTGTTCACCGGCGGCACCAACCCACGCCTGTTAAAACTGGGTCAAGGCATTGCCACCTACATTTACCAGATTATGCAATACCTGAGCTACAACAGTGACTATCAACCCTACCCGTTTGGCGCCTGGCCCAAAGGCGAACCTAAAACCGGCAAAGCCAAGAATGATAACGAGCTAATTGAACAGGAAACCAATGTAGACGGTGACTAGTAAAACCCGTTGGCCCTAACCAACACCTGGCCTTAAGCTAAAAAAACGCAATCGATTATACAAGCTTAAAATACCAACTGATCTTCCTGGATGCCGGATCAAGTCCGGCATGACAAGACGAGGTATATAATGTTTACCCCGCCGTCATTCCGGCATGCTTCTGGCCGGAATCCAGAAATCATAACGAACATATCAATTTA